>NZ_JAAHHE010000267.1:0-8486 GCF_010692525.1 Moorena sp. SIO3B2 | reverse complement strand
AAATCTAGATTCAATTAGATATTATATAAATGTGTTGGTCATCTATCAAACACGGTGTGCCACACGGAAACAGGATTCAATATCTAAATACTGGCGGAGATTTGACCTCTACTGTGCTTCGTGTAAACCTGTCATAGCAAGTCGAATCCTTGAGCCAAAAATCCCCGTTTTTTAAGAGCGGGGAGTATCAAAGTACGATTGCCGTACTGTATTTATCGTGTCAATCATATGACAGGAGTGCAAGTTAAATGTTTTCTCTAGGTTCAACAACTCCAGTCGGGGACTTTCGAGTCGATACTAATTACTTAGTTACCGATGTAAATGGTGATGGTCAGTCTGATCTAGTCGAGATTTGGAATAGTAACAATAGTTTCTTTGCTGCGACTTGGATTAGTAATGGTAACGGTGGATTTAACTTCGGCGGTAATACCAGAGTCGGGGATTTTCGAGATGATACTAAGTACTTAGTTACCGATGTCAATGGGGATGGTGACTCTGATCTAGTCGAGCTTTGGAATAGTAACAATAGTTTCTTTGCTGCGACTTGGATTAGTAATGGTAACGGTGAATTTAACTTCGGCGGTAATACCAGAGTCGGGGATTTTCGAGCCGATACTGATTACTTAGTCACCGATGTCAATGGCGATGGTGATTCTGATCTAGTCGAGATTTGGAATAGTAACAATAGTTTCTTTGCTGCGACTTGGATTAGTAATGGTAACGGTGGATTTAACTTCGGCGGTAATACCAGAGTCGGGGATTTTCGAGACGATACTGATTACTTAGTTACCGATGTCAATGGCGATGGTGATTCTGATCTAGTCGAGCTTTGGAATAGTAACAATAGTTTCTTTGCTGCGACTTGGATTAGTAATGGTAACGGTGAATTTGACTTCGCCGGTAATACCAGAGTCGGGGATTTTCGAGAGGATACTGATTACTTAGTCGCCGATGTCAATGGCGATGGTGATTCTGATCTAGTCGAGGTTTGGAATAGTAACAATAGTTTCTTTGCTGCGACTTGGATTAGTGATGGTAACGGTGGATTTAACTTCGGCGGTAATACCAGAGTCGGGGATTTTCGAGACGATACTCAGTACTTAGTTACCGATGTCAATGGAGATGGTGACTCTGATCTAGTCGAGGTCTGGAATAATAACAATAATTTCTTTGCTGCGACTTGGATTAGTGATGGTAACGGTGGATTTAGCCTCGGCAGTAATACACAAGTAGGGGATTTTCGAGAGGATACTGATTACTTAGTTACCGATGTCAATGGTGATGGTCAGTCTGATCTCGTTGAACTTTGGAATAATCAAGATAAGTTCTTTGCTACTACTTGGTTAAGCTAAGTTAGTAGGTACTGCCCACCGAGGATTAATAACAATAGTAGTTCACGTAGGGTGGGCAGTGCACCAGACAGATCAAATCAGCCAGCCAATCAAGTTACTAGACACTGCCCACCTAAGATTAATCAAAATAGTAAGCTAACGTAGGGTGGGCAGTGGTTGAGACAAATCAGATCAGCAAACCAATCAAGTTAGTAAACACTGCCCACCTAGGATTAATCCCAATAGAACAGTAAACAAATCTACGGTGGGCAAACAACATTTACTGTAAGCATTTAGCTAATGCGCTACGCGCACGCTACGCGAAAAGCAGTCAGCAGTCAGCTAATCAACGGGAGGTAGTAAAAAAGCTGCGGGATGCTGCTACGGCTGCTTGAAAATTCCTGCTCCTTTTACTAATCCGACCCCCTGGAGTTCTCTCGCCTGATAGCTGATAGCTGATAGCTGACCTTATAACTAATACTTAAATAACAAACGATAAAACTAAATACTACTCCCTACTCCCTACCCTAATGCTATAATACTAAAAAGCCAAAGGAGTAAAAGAGGCGAAACCGATGACTCAATTAGAAATTGGTCAAGAAAACGTACCGCCCGAAGAAGACGAAGCTACTCGTGAAATTGCCCAAATCAGTGAACGACTTATTGACAAACATCCTCCTGTAAAACGGGGAGAACATCCCAAAGCTCATGGTTGTGTTAGAGGAGAATTTATCATTGACCCTAACCTCCCTAAGGATGACAAGATTAGAGTTGGTATTTTTAAAGAACCAGGTAAGCGTTTCCCCGCTTGTATTCGCTTCTCAAATTTCAGTGAGCAGAAGGATACCAGAGGTGATGCCCATGGTATGGCGGTTAAACTGATGGGTGTACCAGGAGACAAAGTCTTGGAGGATGAAAAATATGAGGAAACCCAAGATTTTTTGCTAATAGACCACCCGCTTTTCGTAGTTCGCAATGCCAAAGACTACATTGAGTTTTTTGCAGAAATTGAACGTTCCGGAAGCCGGAACCCCTTAAAGTTTTTCATAACTGGACTTAATCCATTTAAATGGCGCTGGCGTGAGATCCAGATCGGACTAAGGATTCGGTTGTCTAAAATTCGCAGTCCATTAGAATCTCAATATTGGAGTACAACTCCATACAAATATGGATCAGGAGCGATTAAATTCTCCCTGAAGCCTTCTCCTGATAATATCTCAACTAGTTCTAAGTCGATTCCTAAAACAGAAAACTATCTCCGCGACGCAATCCGAGAACATCTCAACAATAAAGAAGCTTGCTTTGATTTCTTAATTCAGTTTCAGACCGATGCCGATAAGATGCCAATTGAAGACCCCACCATCGATTGGAAATCACCCTATCAAAAAATAGCTACTCTCAAGATTCCTGCTCAGACCTTTGAATCTCCTGAGCAAATCAAATTCTGTGAAGATTTGTCCTACACCCCATGGCATTCTCTACCAGAGCATAGACCTTTAGGGGGAATTAACCGTCCTCGCAAGCAGGTTTACGAGTTAATTTCTCGGCTACGAAACCAACTGAATAATGTCCCCCATAAAGAACCGACAACAGAAGAATTTTTCTCGATTTTTCCCCTAGATGTCTTGCCGAAGTAGGGAGCAGGGAGTCGGGAGTCGGGAGTCGGGAGTCGGGAGTCGGGAAAGATAGAGAAGTTTAGGAAGTGTGGCAAGTGTGGCAAGTGTGGCAAGTGTGGGGAGCAACTGGCTTGGAAACCCCCAAGACCGCACTACATCGCTGCTCCGAAGCTCCATTTTGCCTCTTGCCTCTTGCCTTTTGCCTCTTGCCTCTTGCCTTTTGCCTCTTGCCTCTTGCCTTTTGCCTCTTGCCTTTTGCCTCTTGCCTTTTGCCTACTCCCTACTCCCTATTCCCTCGATCTGGGTGACCAAACCATGTCCATTGGCGATCGCTAGGCATATTGTCTTCTATTGTTTGTACAACGTCTGCCATGGTGCTGTCTTTGGCAACCCAACCGCCATCGATATCTGGGAAATCGAGCCGACAGTTCTCGCATTTTTTGTCATTGTAAAAGCGGATCGGACACCAGAAAGATTCGACATTCCTCAACATTTCAGCACCAAGGGAATAAACCCCAGTCATCCAGTCACAGTACAGGCACCAAATTAGATCATGACCAACTAAGCCTTCAAACTTCTGGCGACTGACATTGACCCATTCACTGTGCTTGTAAGTTGGGAAGCCGAGTAACCAGATTAGGAATGGATACAAGACTATTTGAGCAAGGCGAATCAAAAAAAACACTGGCAGAACGACAGCTGTCACCCATAATGCCAAGTGGTTTCGCCACCAGCCAAACCGCTGATTGAGGTAGCTAACAATTCTCGGTCCTTGTACTGCCTCAGAATGGACTAATTCATGAGCAACAATCCACAACTGTAGCGCTAATATTTGACCCACTAGGGCAGCCAAAACCCCCACCCAGCCTACAAGTAGTCCACTGATCAGCCAGGGAATCCACACGATCACTGATAAGATCAAATCCAGCCCAGGGGCTTGGGTAAAGGACTCAGAGATAGTCTTGCCTAGCTTACCGAGCTGAGGCATTACGGTTAACAGGGAGATCAACCCAGCTCCCAGAGAAAAAACTGCTGCAAAGGTTAGAGCAAATGGAATCATAACTTGTGATGCACTATAGTGGTTTTCAATTTTGTGATTTTAGGGAACAGGGAACAGGGAACAGGGAACAGGGAACAGAGAATAGGCAAGGGGAAAGAGGCAATAGGCATGCTAGCAATAGGCAATAGGTAAAAAATCCTATGTACCTGATTACGCTAGAAAGCACTATATAGCGTTTTTAACAGGTCTGGAATTTGACAACTCAGGCAAAATTAACCATAAATTGCATGGCGGTGATACTTGGCATAAAAAAGTATCCACCCCCCTTGACGGTTACAAATCGAGGTAGGTTATTAATTCGTTTACGAATCAGTGAACGCTGAATGGTCATATGACCAGAACCGTCATTATCTCCGATGATCGGGTCTTTGTTACCATATAAACGGTTAAATCGAGGATTGTTACACCAAGTTTCCTGAAGAAACTCAAATTGACGCCTAATATTAGCATTAATACTGAAGAAATGCAGTCCTCGGGGCTTGCCATCATCCTCGATATCCACAGGCAACTGACCGTTTTCGATATCATCGATGGGGAATAGAGGTTCTCCGTAAAGGGCTCCCCGTCGAATAATCCGATGCCGATTGGATAGTTTGAAGGAATTCTCTGGGGTGGCATCTAGAAAGGAATCTCTGGGGTTGCTACGACGGATGTGAGCACCGATAGGACAACGATAACCCTCCTTATCTTCTGGTAAGTACTTGAACTGATTCTTGTCCTGAATCTCTGGGTTATCCTGGTCTGGGGCAAGCACTAGGGGCGTACCACTGGGCCAACGTCCTACTAACTTAGCTGCAAGCAAGCTCATGGTTGGAGCATGGGGACAACCCTCGCCATCATGTCCTTGTTGGGCAATAAATTGCCAAAAGCCAGCTACATCCTGAGCTAGCTTCCGGTATACCAGGTAAGTTCCATGACGCCCGAAATCTTTGAACTCTGACAGCTCTGTACCTGGAAAACTGGGCAAGATATTATCACTATCCTGGTCTACTGGCACAGATGGGGTAGCAGGCAAGAAATCGTATTGATTGGGATAGCCCAGGATAAACTCCCCAGTCCTAACCACATCTTGATTAGGGTTTTGGTTGTTTCGAGTCCCCTCAATGATCGGCTGGGAAATACTGTCGTTAAAGCCAAAATGCTCCTTATTACTAGTACCTCTAAACCCAGGCTCTTCTGCCACAACCACTAGATTATCTTCTTGATCTTGAAGCAATTGGTTGCGCCGCTGGGCGAGGCTTTCGGGGTCTAATCCATAAAGGACCAACAGCATATGAATCTCTTCATTATTTGAGCCACCGACATCCCATTTATCTGGAGCACTTTCTGCCGTATCTCCTAATATACGAGAACGTTTTGAAGTGGCTATCCCTTCTATTAATTCCCTGGAAAAGGTTTCGAGAGTGTGCTGTGGTAGGTTAAGAGCCTGCAATCCTTTGTGGGTAAAGGCAATGTTCAAGGTAGATTCAGGTTTTTCCGTGGTTCCATCTGGTCGTTTTGGCCACAATTTACCTGTGGTGATTTCCGGGATAATAGTGTTTAACCATGCCTGAGCTTGTTTAGGGTTCTTGATTTGAACAAATAAATATAAGGCATAGCGCAGATGCCCATAACCACTCAATATAATTCCCTGAATATCTTCCCGTGCTTCTGGCGTTAATTCTGACATGGTCACTTCCCTCGTTTCTGGGTTTAGAGTTACAGAGTTATCTCTGAGTTATCGCTGCATCCAGCTGACGATTAATTCTTCTATTCAGTAGCTGTTTCAAGAAACCGTTATCAACAAACCGTTAGAGCAGTTTTAACCATTCCTCAATCGCAGCTCGATCAAAATTTGTCCCGATCATTTTGCTAATTTGTTGGTCTCTCAAACTAGTTTGGACAGTTTGCTCAGGATAGGCACTGTAGTAGAATAGGGATGGGGTTTGGTAATCTCGGAAATATTGTTTGAACGCCCCGATATCCTGAGCGCCTCCCTCTGGATAAGTCATTGTGTTGTTCCAAATGGAGTTTAATCCGTCGCTGGCTCGATCAACAAAATCATTCAGATAATTATCCCAGGAGCCATCATAATTACTTAAAAATAGTAAACGTTTCCCTTCATCAATAATCAGCCAACGGGCAAAATGAATTGTAGTGATATTAGCTAGGGATGCCGGGGGAAATAGATATTGTCCAGCCCAATTAACAAGAAACAATACTATCTTCAGACGCTTGATTCGCTCAGGCTTAATGTCTACAAGGTGATTCATTGAGTTCTGGACAAAACGATCTTCTGCGTTGGCCAGAAGCTGACTTTGAGCGAGATCAGCTTTTACACTAGTATATTGTCCAATTTCACTTCTATTTTCCGGTTTGCCCAGTATGCTAGCCAGAAAATTTATTATAACCAAGAGGATTTCGCGAATTAGGTTCAATATCCCTTGAACCAGAGCTACCAATCCTCTCAATATCTTTAATCCATTCAATCCCACAACTTCCCACCAGGTATTAGTTTGAGAAACCTGGGCAACTTTATCTAAAAATGGCTTTACTCCTGAACAATCTAGGTAGTTAGCGACATCCTTAAGATCTAAGAAATTTTCAATATGTTTCCGAATTGCGATGTAGTTCTTGAGGCTTTCGACTGTTTCGTTACGGAAGGCGATGTAGAAGGCTTCGGGCTGATAGGAGTGTTCGTTAATAAATTCAGAGAATTGTGGCTTGCCGGTATAGCCTTGGCATTTTTCCCATAGGCTATCCATTCCTGGTGATATCTGAATTATTTCATTTAGGTAGCTATCTAAGTCACCATCATAATTGCTCGAAAAGAGCAAGCGCGGTCCATTATCAGGATCATTGAGGATGGCAAAACGCGCCAAGTGGGTGTTACGGCTCTCAGGAAAGCGAACATAGGGATTATTTTCTGGATCCGAGTCAATTGCTTCGAGAATTGATTTTAGTTCTGCCTCTTCTCCAGGCTTTATCTTGACAATAACAGTCAGGGGGTTTGGGGACATTTTGCCCTCCATTTAATTAATAATGGGGTTTTGGCGAAACTAAGTTTATGGTTTAGTTTACGGTTTAGTTTACGGTTTAGTTTACGGTTTAGCGATCGCGTTTAACCCTATGTAGCTTTAGACTATAGAGCATTGACGGGTTGGTGTGACTGTAACTTGATGACAATCATCATTAATTATACCCTATTTATTTTATCAAAATTAGTTTTCACTGTCAAAATATAAACATTGTTTACATTATTGTTTACATTACTGTGCTCTGGTCCCTGCCCTCTCCTTGCTAGGGCTCCATTTTCTACATATTTCTTAATATGTTTAGTTGATTGTTTCTGCTATAGTGGGTAAAGTTTGTGGAAAATCCAATGCTCTCAAAGAGCCGCTACTGGATGCTCTAAAGAGACCCTAAGCGAACGCATGTTTCACTATCAAACCAGTGAATCAACTGGGGTGATATAGCCAGGGTCACTTCTTCGGTTTCCCAAGTTAAATTATTAGGTAATAACCCTCGGATACTGAGAGAGTCTGACCCCTTCACCCGAACACTAATTAAATTATGCATGCCTAGATTTTCCACGAGGTAGATGCGACCCTCAATCCTATATTTATCCTCTGGTTGAGCTAAGGCCACATCTTCTGGGCGGATACCTAGGACAATCTGTGGCGGCACTTTAGGCAAATTTGGCAAAGGAATTTTGACCTCACCCAAGATGGCATAATTCCCCTGACAGTGAAGTGTCAGTAAGTTCATTTGGGGAGAACCGACAAAACTAGCCACAAACTGATTTGCTGGCTGCTTGTAAATGCCCTGGGGTGTATCTAGCTGTTGCAGCTTACCCTCAGATAACACCGCAATCTTGGTTGAGAGGGTCATCGCTTCGGTTTGGTCATGAGTAACATAAACCACTGGTGCCTTTTGAGCAACAAATAGCTGCTTCAAATCCGCCCTAACTTGCTCTCGCAGCAAAGCATCCAAGTTACTCAGAGGTTCGTCTAACAAAAACACAGCCGGTTGTCGCACCAATGCCCTGCCCAGAGCAACCCGCTGGCGCTGACCACCAGATAGCTGACTAGGCTTACGCTCCATCAAATTTTCCAGTCCCAGTTTACCAGCTACTTCCTGCACCAGGCTCCGAATTTGGTCAGAAGGGACTTTATGGAGTTTCAGACTAGCGGCCATATTGTCATATACGGTCATATGAGGATAGAGAGCATAGCTTTGGAAAACCATAGCGATATTGCGATCGCCTGGTCTAACATGAGTAACATCCCGTCCATTGATAACTACTTTGCCATGGGTGGGTTGCTCTAACCCAGCAATTAGTCGCAGCATCGTAGATTTACCACATCCCGATGGCCCAAGTAGGGTCAGAAATTCTCCTTCATCCACTTCTAAGCTAATGTCGTTAACTGGGATGACGTTACCCTTGTTAGTCTTGTAGATTTTATTAATATTATGTAGTTCTAGTTTAGGCATACTATC
>NZ_JAAHHE010000266.1:0-8509 GCF_010692525.1 Moorena sp. SIO3B2 | reverse complement strand
AAATGCATGAATCAGCTCAACAACGCCTTCACCCTATTCTTGAGTTTGTTGGTTGAAGCAACACCTTTTTTGCTACTGGGGGTTATTCTCTCCAGCTTACTGCTGTTTTTTGTGGATGAGCGCAAGCTGATTGCTAGTATGCCTCGCCACCCCTTTCTAGGAGCAGTTTTTGGTAGTTGTGTCGGCTTTTTGTTCCCAGTGTGTGAGTGTGGTAATGTGCCAGTGGCTAGGCGGCTGCTGAGCCAGGGAGCACCAGCACCAGTTGCAATTGGGTTTTTGCTCGCAGCCCCAACCATCAATCCTGTAGTAATTTGGTCAACCTGGGTAGCCTTTCGAGACCAGCCGGAAATCTGGGTATTGCGAATTTTATTTTCCTTAAGTATTTCCATTTTTATCGGCTGTGTCTTCAGTACTCAGAAAGACTTAGGCCCCCTACTGCAACGAGCAGTGTTTCGCTCTAGACCAAGGAAATTTGCTGAGGATAAGCCAGCATTACTACAATCAGGCTCATATTTACTCGGTCAATCTGGTACACCCTTGGCCTTAGACGCTAATGTCTTAAACACACCCCCTAGCCAGGACATACAAAGCAAACCCTTGCCTGACCGACTACAGCTATTTATCGAAAATGCTATACAAGAGTTTCGGGAGCTAGGCTCAATCCTAGTTTTAGGTAGTGCGATCGCAGCCATAATTCAAGTCGTTATCCCCCGTGATATTATCATCAGCCTCGGTCAAGGACCAGTGATGTCTATTTTGGCCATGATGCTATTGGCCGCTGTAGTATCCATCTGTTCCACCGTCGATGCATTTTTTGCCCTCGCCTTTGCCTCAACCTTTACTAGTGGCTCGTTGTTAGCATTTCTAGTCTTCGGACCAATGATTGACATCAAAGCCATCGGCTTACTGTTATCGGTATTTAAAACCAAGTCAATCATTTACCTATTTCTCATAGCAGGGCAGTTAACATTTTTATTGACTTTGTTTATTAATTTGTATGTTAGTTAGGGAGTAGGGAGTTATAAAATTTTAAATCCTCCTACAATCCATTGGCTTGTTAATCATGAATCCATCTAAGCATTCAGGACGTTTGTCCAGAAAAAGTTCCTACAGGAGAAACTGGTCAATTCCTCTTTTAGAAGTAATTTCTTTAGCGTTATGGGGAGTTTTATTGTTGAAATACTGGCTAAGTGGTCAGTTAAGCTTATTAATTCATCCCAATTACTTTAGCTTGGTAATTATCACTGGTGTAATTTTATTGTTAATATCAGGCTTGAGGTTATCCCAACTGCTGAAGTTAGAGCGTCAACACCGGTTAGGTAAGGGAGTAACTAGGCCAGCTGCTCAACATACAACCTTATTTCCCCCTAGTTGGAGTAGTGGCTTCCTGATCGCTACGGCAATGGTTGGTTTAATCGTGACACCCAAAGCATTTACTAGCCAAACCGCCCTACACCGGGGTATTGCCGACTCCGCCACCATAACGCGATCGCAACCGCAATCCTTCCGCAGTGCTAGCAATCCTGAAAAGCGCAGCCTAATTGAATGGATCAAGCTTTTGAATGTTTATCCTGAACCAGATGCCTATACCGGTCAAAAGGTAAAAGTAGATGGTTTTGTAGTGATTCATCCTAATCTCCCTCTAGACCATATCTTAATTTCCCGGTTTGTGATTACTTGTTGTGCTGCTGACGCTTATCCTTTAGGTTTGCCAGTTAAACTTACTGAAAACCGTAATGATTATCCGTCCGATACCTGGATCGAAGTTGAAGGTAACATGATTACAGAAACCCTCGATGATAAACGCCAGCTGGTGATTGAAGCCAGTGGGATTAAGAAAATTCCTGAACCGGAAAATCCTTATTATTACTAAAATCTAGGGAGTAGGGAGTAGGGAGTAGGGAGTAGGGAATCGGGAGTAGGGAATCGGGAGTAGGGAATCGGGAGTCGGAAGTCAGAGTTGCGAACATTGAATTTATAATTTACCTCAATTCTCCCCCACTCCCCACACTCCCCACACTCCCCACACTAGACCTCTTGCAAAAATAAATATGAAATCAAAATCTAGCCCTTTTGCCTTTTGCCTTTTGCCTTTTGCCTTGTGTTGACCAAGGTTTATGAGACTTATGCAAGAGGTCTAATAAAGACCGAGCCACCATTCCCTGAAAACCTCTGCTTACTACTATCTATCTCAAACTTCGTAAACTTATCATTGACTAGGTTAGCTACGGTACCGTCACCAGTCAGAATTGAACTAATTTTCAGGGTTTCACTAACTAACGATGGGTTAGCTTGATACTGATTGGTTAACAATACCAGTCCATTCGGTGCTTTAATCTCAATGTTGCCAATTTCGATATTTGCACTAGTAGCAGCAGTCCCAAAATTAGGAGCAAGGTTACCACTATCGGTATTTCCTGGAAAACCTCCCAGTAATGTCCAATCTATACCAGCACGAATATCGAGGGTAGGTCGCTTACTGCCATCAATCACTACAGAAGTTCTCGCTTCATCGGACAAGGTCACATTAGCCAGACTAGCCAAGAACGGATTGGAATTATTAGGGCTAATGGCATTATCTCCGGTATCGGTAGAGTTAATTTCGATGTCCCCAACGGTAACACTTCCTCCTGCCAAAATATGCAGTGATGCTCCGGTATAGTTTCCTAAACTAACATCTCCATTAGCTAGAATAATGGGATCATTGGGACTGATGAAATTCCCTGGGTTACCATCCAACTGCCTGCTCGATGCTGATATTTCCGCCAACGGTATAGTTAGTATCTCCTGTGATCGGACCCGGCGATCGCAACCGTAAATCGGAACCAACAAATAAACCGCTATCGGAATGGTTCTTTGCTGCAATAGTAATCGACTGATTACCCTGAATTACGAACAAACCACCTGCATTGGCGATAAACGGTTGCGCTACACTATCGCTAATGTTGACTGTATCTTCTGCCAACAGAGTCAAATTCCGACCAGCTTTTAGTTGACCCTGTAAATCCAGATGGCCTGCGGCTAGGGTCAAGTCTTTTCCAGCAGCTAAATTGCCAGCATTTGTAATTGTTGTCCTGGGGTCATATTTGCCATACTGCAATCCTGGGGTAATATTAATCGTTAAGAGTGGTGGGGCTTGTGGGGATGTGGCACTAAACTCCAGCCCATCACCAAATACCAAGCTATTAGCAGTAGACGCAAAAAAGGAACCAGCGACATCTAATTTTGCCTGGGATCCAAACACAATACCATTGGGATTGAGCAAAAACAGATTAGCGGATCCATCTACTCCCAAAGTGCCTAGAATATTGGATAGATTCCCCCCGGTTACCCGGGTTAGAATATTCTCGATCCCAGAGGGATTAGCAAAATAAACCCGTTGCAGTTCTCCGACATTAAATTCCTGGAAACTGTGAAATAAGTTAGCACCTCGTGTTGCGCCACCTTCGATCACATCCCCGATTTCTCCTCGGACAGTGGTATTAGGTATCACCACTGACGATTCATTACCCAATGTCCCATCCGGAACCATGTCGGCCAAGGCATAGTCGGCCAAAATACAGTTTCCCGACATGGCTAGGGTTACCCCACCTAGGGCGAAAGACATTGCTGTCGCCCAGCCTCCGGTAAGGGTGAGCACCGGCTTTGCTGCTGCCATATTCAGCTTCAAGTTATTGATTGAGATAGCGTTAGGGGAATTTATCAGTAAATGCCTTCGCGTAATTGTAAGCATTCGGCTATCAGCCATTCCCGTAGCGTGGCCAACGGCCAAGGCCAAAGACTGACTGCTGACTGCTGACTGCTGACTGCTGACTGCTTACATTAAACATGCTGCCCTATATTTTTGTTTAATTCCATATAAAATTCCCCTTTGTTTCCATTATCCGGGAGCCCAGCTGTTTGCCCATCACCAAGCTCTATAATCATCCAATCATCATTAGTCTTCTTAGCAATATCCATCGTGAAAAAATTACTATCTATTTTTTGGGCAACATCAAGAAAAGGCGTGAGGTCTAGTATTGTATCACCATAGTCACCTTCATCCCAATAATTAAACAGTTTTACCAATTTACCAAAAACGAATAATAGTCTGTACTCTTTTGTCAATGGCATACCACTTTTAGAATGTTCCGTTAAAAATTCCAGCTCTTCAAATTTTCGGAACACCAGCCCTTCATTCAAGGCCGAACCTCGCAGCTCTATAAACCTTTCTACTATCTTCTTCACGTTGTCTTTATTGGATGCATCTGGAATAAAGCAAGCTTCCTGCCAGTTATGTTTTTCTGATTTTACATAATCCTTGACAATAATAGGATAATTTCCAAACTCATCGGTCAGGGAATTAATCACTTCCCAATTATTCATTTCCTGACCCACTGTCCAATTCGATTTTGGAGTTAAAGCATTGATTTTTGGATAATACTCAGGTAAATAGTGACAATATTTAAATTCTGCTGGAGTATTAATCAGTTTGATCTTCTTGTTTAAAAGTCCATGATAAAGTAACCCATAGGATAAAGGAGTTAACATCCATCCACGATAAATAGCCAATTCCTCCACTTCCGCATTTTCCACATACCTTAATGAACGAGCTACCTTGCCATCAGTCAAGTCTTCAAAGCTGAATAGGGAAGTTATGAAGCCAGCTAATTGGGCAGCTTTCATCTCTTCTTTGTAATCAGGTTCTATCAGTTTATGGTCAAAGACGCTATCGCAAAATATTACTCTCATTTCCAGTTTTATCTTATGAATGATGAGGATTTAAATAATTACAGCGGTTTTCAATTCGGTCAGCTATAAATCTCTGGATTTTAGGGACTTTGGAGCAGTGAATTCAGCAATTGCTATAGTAAAGGATGTAGTAAAGGATGTAGTAAAGGATGTAGTAACGGATGCCGTAATCGATGTAACAAATGGGGTGTGATGGGTGATTAAACGGAGGCGATCAATTGCTCCTATTGTTTCTAATATCTAATCCCTAAAGCTAATCATAAGAGCCCATTAATGCTATCAAAACCTTTAGATGATAACGACGGAATACGTTTGAATTTTGGCGTTTGAATTTTGAATTATATCCAGTGGGACTAGTCAATCACCCAAAACCCATTTATTCGCCAATATTGTTCCAAAAGTGCTTGCTCCAAATCCTGAGATTCAATCAATCCTTTAGTTACCAAAATTTCTCCCAATTTGATTCCTGTTAAAGACTGGATTTCCAGGGCTTTATTGAGTTGATTTGTAGAAATAATTCGTTTACGAATCAGAATTTTACCAAGTTGCATGACTGGGTGCTTTTGTTTCAAGTAATAATCGAACATTGGTCATTAGTCAATTTCCAATTTCCAAAGTTAATTGGAAATTGACTAATGACATTTGACAAATGATTGTTAAATGAGTTAATCAATAGATGCCGTTGGCGAGCCTCACCAATAGTGCATAGTCTTTGAACAACCCACTAGTTAATCACGCGCTTTGTGAAAATTTATGAAAAAGGCGAGAGTAAGAATTCAGGACTTCCGTAGTAACACTATCTGTAGGGTGCGTTATTAACGTAACCTACTACTTGTAGCGTTTAGTGCCCAGTTTTGTGTCAGTCCTGAAGCGGAAAGCGCACCTGTAGTTAACTTTTGCCTCTTGTCTCTTGCCTATTGCCAATGCCATTGCCCCTAGCCCTATACCATTCACTACACAGGCTTAAGCGAATCACCGTGAGTAAAGGTGGTGAATTTTGGCTATTATCTTTTGATAATCATCCGTTTTACCCTTTTTTTGGTAAATTGCAGCTGATTTTTGAAAATTTGCTAGGGCTTCTTGATGCTTACCTAATTCTCGAAGGCATATGCCACGGTTGTCATAGGCAGCAGCATGGTTGGGGTCAATCTCAATGGCTTCATTCAATTCCAGAATGGCTGCTTGAAATTTGCCCACCACTAGATGGCTAATTCCTCTAAAGTAGTAAAAATTAGCACTTTGAGAATTAGTTTCTTTTGGCTGCTGACGTTGCTTAAAAATTTCCATTGGCTTACCTATTGCTACTTCAATTAGTAGGTAGCTACAAACTACTCAGGAGCTACCGATTTAGATGTTATTGACCAATCCCTAAAATCCCGGTTTTTGGGAATATAAAGATTAGGTTTCAGTCTTGCCTAGTCTGTCTTTGAATACTGGTTTACTCAACAATGTTGGGCTTTGCCATCAAACCTGCCATGGATTTAAGTCCACAGCTCATAGCTAAGGTCGGTTTCAACCGACTACAACCCTTTATCTCTAGTCCGTTTTAACAGACTTGAGTTATTAGGTAGTTATTAATCCTAGGGTGGGCAGTGCCTACCAACGCCCTTTGCAAGCTTGATTATCTGTCTGGTGCACTGCCCACCCTACATGAACTAGCTAGTCATTAATCCTAGGGTGGGCAGTGCCTACCAACGCCCTTTGCAAGCTTGATTATCTGTCTGGTGCACTGCCCACCCTACATGAACTAGGGGTTTTACCCCCTAGCGGGATAGCAGCGACACCATAGTTTGTAGGAGCTTTGTCAGTCAATCAGCCCTGAATAACACGTGAATCACAATAGAGGTAATAACCTCTATTACAATTACTACCAGTACGCTATCCTATCAGGGTAGAGTGAAAAATTTGTGAACAGAGAAAAAGGCAATTAGGTAGGGTTTCCGCATCTAATTATTAAATTCGCCACGGGTCGCACCTGAAGACTAACAGACAAAAGAAAACGACCGCACAATCCAAGGGAGTTATAAGCTAGGCAGATAGCGAGTTCAATGGTGTAGGCACCCATGCCACCCAATATAGCAGTTCTCAATTGGGTTCGGGAATCGGGAATCGGGAATCGGAACCCACCCCTAACCCCTCCCAGGAGGGGAACGGGAATCGGGAATCGGGAATCGGGAATTGGGAATCGGGAATCGGAACCCACCCCTAACCCCTCCCAGGAGGGGAACGGGAATCGGGAATCGGGAATCGGGAATCGGGAATCGGAACCCACCCCTAACCCCTCCCAGGAGGGGAACGGGAATCGGGAATCGGGAATCGGGAATCGGGAATCGGGAATCGGGAATCGGGAATCGGGAAAAACTCCTGTATAGCTAGCTTTGGGTAGAAATTGTAATTTTAAGTAATGACAGTCCTAAAGCTTACAGTTCCAGGATTAAGAGTACCCACAAGGGTACTGTTAAAACCTGAAAAAGCAACGAAACTAGAGGAAGTTGAAGAGTTCTAAACTACAGCAATTTCAGGATTCAGTCTAGGTCTAACGGGCTAGTTGAAAAGCTACCCTTGCCAGCTATCAGCTATCAGCTGTCAGCTATCAGCTATCAGCTAATGCGCTATAGGCATAAGCTGACGGCACCTCAAGTAGCGTAGCCTACGGCCAAAGGCTGACAGCTGACAGCTGAATGCTTACAGTCAATCACTAAGTCAATCACTAACTAATCTGAGGAAATTAGAAATGAAAGAGTTCAATACATTAAGCCTAATGCTAATTATTTATCTGGTTATTTTTGTTAGTATCAGTCCTAGAGAAGCCAATAATTTTATTCAATTTATCCATGAAGCTTGGTAATTGGTAATAGGCAGAAGTGTTGCCTAGGGAACAGAAGATTGTCGGGATAGGGGTAAGATGGGGACTTAAGAGTCTTGGTGGGTAAATCCTGTGGGAGAGCCACCATTGAAAATTTGCTGCATAATTCTTGGTGGTTAGCCAGATAAGTTTATAGGTAAGCATTCCGCTATCAGCCATTAGCCATCAGCATTCAGCTATCAGTTATTGGCCAAGGCCAAGGGTGAGCCTTGGCCGTTGGCCACGCTACGCGAACGGCTGACGGCTGACGGCTGACGGCTGACGGCTGAATGCTTACGTTTATAGATACTTAAAAATCGGCTATTAGCCCTCAGGATTCAGCAGGTATTGCCTTAGAGGATATCTCCCAAGTTTTTTGATACTGAATTTTGCCCCCCTAGCCCCCCAAGCGAGCAATCCCTCGCTTGGGGGGAACAAGAGTCAATTTGCTTCTAAAAGTCCCCCAAAATTGGGGGACCAACGGGGGCTTGGATGTAGCAAATGAGACTTCTCAGACAACCTCTTAGCTAAATGCTTACGAATTTTGAAACATATCTGCCCCTTAATAAGGGGTTATTCCTATTTCATAAAAAAAAACATAATTTGACACTTAACTTAATAAAATAGCCAACTGCTATATGTTCTCCCGCAACCTCGCATTTATCATCGGTATTAATAACTATACAAACGGCATTTCCACCCTGAACACCGCCGTCAACGATGCTAAACAACTAGCAGAAATTCTCCGCGAGAAGCATGATTACGAAGTCTGGGAATGCCTAGACGAAGTGGCAACTCTGTCTAAGTTTAACAAATTTTTATCCCATACCTTACCCGAACAAGTCACTGAAAATGACCGCTTATTATTTTACTTTGCTGGTCATGGAGTCGCTCTCAATGGGGATGATGGCCCGGCTGGTTACTTAATTCCTC
>NZ_JAAHHE010000265.1:0-8554 GCF_010692525.1 Moorena sp. SIO3B2 | reverse complement strand
TTCCCCCATGAGCGACTGCATCAAGACAGGGTTTTGACGCCCTGGCGACCATAAGTGAAACTTGTTTTGTGGAGGTTAGTTTACTGAGTTAGAAGTTGGAATGTTGTTGTTTTGGATCAGTTGCTGAGGTAAGCATTCAGCAGTCAGCGGTCAGCGGTCAGCGGTCAGCGGTCAGCCTTTGGCTAATAGCTGATAGCTGATCAGCTCAGCAGTACTTGTAATGGCTTACATAATAGAATTCGGTCAAGAATTGGTTAACCAAACCTTGACCGATTTTTTTTATTGGTAAGCAGTAAGCAGTCAGCCGTCAGCCCTTGGCCTTTGGCTGTTCGCGTAGCGTGCGCGTAGCCCATAAGCTGTTCGCGTAGCGTGCGCGTAGCGCTTAACCTGTTCGCGTAGCGTGCCCGTAGCGCATAAACTGATAGCTGATAGCTGATAGCTGATAGCTGAATGCTTACGAACAAACTTCACGTTAGTTCATGGCTCTTCACATCTTCACTAATGTGAAGGTCAAAAATATCTTTGTGATTATTTTTTAACTGCTAAAAAAAAAAATGTGAAATTCTTCACTCAATCTTGATGAAATCATCAACAATAATTTAAAATAACTATAGGACTATCTACTGCACAAGGAGCACTCGTCGATGATTAGTAAAGAAGCCTTCGAGCAAAAATTCAAGACCATGCCCTGGAAAAGGCGACAAGTGTTGGAGGCGGTGGTTGGTGGCCAAACAGATGAAGCAATCAAAGAAAAGGTTTTACGTGTCTATGATGTATCTACTGTAAGAAACCATATTTCTAAAATCTATAAAGACTTTGATATTGAAGCTAATGGTTTTAATTGTCGTTGGGAAATAGTTGAAATCGTTAATACCTATAAGCCTGAGTTAGTGGCTGACCAAGTATTAAAAGAGTACGAGTTGTCATCCTATCGTTCTAAAGCTGATCAATATAAATTTATTGATCAATCTCTTGATCAATCTAAAGCTGATCAAGAGATTTATATTGAGCGCCCACCAATTGAAAATCGTTGTTATCAGGAAATTGTTAAGCCGGGAGCGTTAATTCGGATTAAAGCGCCGAAACGGATGGGCAAAACCTTATTGATTCAGAATATTATCGCCCATGGCGAAAAACAGGCTTATGGAAAAGTTTATTTAAATATAAATCAGCTCCCTTTCACTAATTTAGATATATTTTTAAAGTCGTTTTGCTTGCAAGTTGGTAAAAAACTGAAATTGCCCAATCAGTTGCAGACCTATTGGGATGATAGTTTTTTTACCAGTGTTGACAACTGCACTGCCTACTTTGAAGAGTATTTGTTAGCCTCTTTAGAAAGTCCGTTACTGTTGTGCTTGGATGACCTTGATCCAGTGTTTCACCATCAAGACATTGCTGAAGAGTTTCTGCCGTTGCTCCGTAATTGGCATGAGACGGGCAAGTTTGAGGATAGTTGGAAAAAACTGCGGTTGGTTGTGGGTCATGCCACGGAAGTTTACATTGATTTAGATCTGAATAAGTCGCCATTTAATGTGGGAAAACCTATAGAGTTACTACAGTTTGATGCTCAGCAGGTCAAGCGGTTTTCCCAGGGTTATGGGTTGAATTTGTCTGTGGATTCAGTAACCAAACTGATGGCAATGGTGGGGGGACATCCTTATTTATTGTCCCAAGCTTTTGATCATCTCAAGAATCACCAAGCAGTAGAGAAGAAACTGGATACCCTTTTGGCTAATGCCCCCACAGAAGCAGGAATTTATCGCAGTTATCTGTACTCACTGTTAACTAGTATTCAAAAGCATTCCGAATTGCTGGACACTGTTAAACTACTAGTTAGTACAACTAAGCCCGTCCGCCTGGATGCTAATATAACTCGGAAGTTGGAAAGTATGGGGCTGGTTGAGCGCCATGGGAATGATTGTAGTTTGAGATGTAATTTGTATCGTCAGTATTTTAGCGATCGCATTTAGGGAGCAGGGAGTCGGGAGTCGGGAGTCGGGAGTCGGGAATCGGGAGTCGGGAGTCGGGGTAATATCATTATTATCAATAGAGCAGGAAGTAGAATAACAATGAGCAAAAACATCTTTAACTATACCAAATTATTGAAAACTACTTCTTCTCTCTCCCCTCTCCCCACACTCCCCACACTCTTCCCACTGTTCCCTGTTCCCTATTCAACCATGACCAATAAACAATCAACAGTCTACAAAGTTGGAGGTAGTTTAGGTCACGATGAACTCACTTATGTGACCCGAAAAGCTGATCACGAGCTTTATCAGGCATTGATGGCTAGGGAGTTTTGTTATGTGCTGAATTCCCGACAGATGGGTAAGTCCAGTTTGCGGGTGCGAACCATGGAAAAGCTAAAGAATGCGGGAGTCGCTTGTGGGTCTATTGATGTTACCAGGATTGGCAATCAAGTAACCTCCCAGCAGTGGTATGGCAGTTTGATTAGAAGTCTTGCCAAGAGTTTTAAATTGAACACAAAAATCCAGGTAATTCCTTGGTTAAAAGAGCGTGAAAAATTCTCACAAGTCCAGTGGTTAGATGAGTTTATTGAGTCGGTTATCCTAGAAGAAATCCGTCAACCGATTGTTATTTTTCTGGATGAAATTGATAGTATTATTAAAGTTAACTTTAAAGATGATTTCTTGGCGTTAATTAGGGCCTGTTACAATCAAAGAGCCGAAAATCCAGCTTACAATCGTCTAACCTTTTGTTTGCTGGGGGTGGCAACTGCAGCAGATTTAATTCAGGATAAACAGCGCACCCCGTTTAATATTGGTCGGGATATTCAGTTAACTGGGTTTACCTTTGAGGAGGCCAAACCGCCTTTGGTTCCCGGTTTGGTAGGCCAGGTGGATAATCCTGAACAGGTTTTAGGTGAGATAGTACATTGGACGGGAGGACAACCGTTTCTGACCCAGCGGCTGTGTCGTTTGGTGGTGGAGACTTCGGAATCGGGAAATAGTCTTTCCCTAGAACAGATAGTGCGTAGCCAGATCATAGAAAATTGGGAAACTCAGGATGAACAGGAGCATTTCAAGACCATACGCGATCGCATCCTCAGAAATGAGCAACGGGCTGGTAGGCTGTTGGGTTTGTATCAGCAAGTGTTGGATCACGGTTGTATAGCGGCTGATGGTAGTGAAGAACAGACGGAATTAAGGTTGTCGGGGCTGGTGGTTGAGCACCATGGCTGTTTAAAGGTTAATAACCGGATTTATGGGGAGGTTTTCAATTGTAATTGGGTCAATCAAGAATTGGCCAGACTACGCCCCTACTGTGAGGCTTTTACGGCTTGGGTTGATTCTGGATGTAAGGATGACTCTCGATTGTTGCGCGGGAAAGCATTAGAGCAGGCGGAACAATGGTCGAGTGGGAAAGCGTTAAGCGATTTGGATTCCCAGTTCTTAAGAGCTAGTCAGGTTTTAGACAAGCGAGAAGTCCAAAAGGCTTTGGCTGCTGAGAAAGAGGCTAGTCAGATATTAGCCAAGGCTCAAGCAAAAGCCAAGCGAACCATATCCAGAGGGGGAATTGTATTGGGTTTGTCCTTAGTTGCGGTAATTGTTGCTGTGGTGACTGGTATCAAGGCTAGAGAAAAAATAGAGGAAGCCAAAACAGACATGCAACTAGAACGGGAAGGGCTTGGGATTATAGTACAGTTACAGGATAATGTTTGCTGCGGCACCAGTACAGAAAAGCAAAAGCTTTTGTACTTGGCAATGGAGACTGGGCAAGAGCTATATAATATCGTTAAAGATGGTCGCCCCCTGGATCAATATCCTGTCATCAGTCCTGTATATGCCCTCCAGCAGAGTATTAGTAAATTCCGAGAAGGGGCTGTGCTCACAGGGCATCCTGATGAGGTAAAAGATGTAGCATTCAGCCCGGATGGAAAGAGGCTGGCCACTGCTTCCTATGACAAAACTGCCAGAATTTGGGACTTACAGGGCAATCAATTAGCCGTGCTCACAGGGCATCCAGATCAGGTAACGGATGTAGCATTCAGCCCGGATGGAAAGAATATTGCCACTGCTTCCTATGACAAAACTGCCAGAATTTGGGACTTACAGGGCAATCAATTAGCCGTGCTCACAGGTCATCAGGGTGCGGTATGGAGTGTAACAGTCAGTCCTGATCGACAGAGGGTTGCCACTGCTTCATATGACAAAACTGCCAGAATTTGGGATACAAAGGGAAATGAATTAGCCGTGCTCAAAGGGCATAAGCGCGCGGTAATCGATGTAGCATTAAGCCGGGATCGACAGAGGGTTGCCACTGCTTCAGAGGACAAAACTGCCAGAATTTGGGACTTACAGGGCAATCAATTAGCCGTGCTAACAGGCCATCAGGAAAAGGTAACAAGTGTAAAATTCAGCTCAGATGGACAGAGGTTGGCCACTGCTTCCTATGACAAAACTGCCAGAATTTGGGACTTACAGGGCAATCAATTAGCCGTGCTCACAGGGCATCAGAACAGGGTAACGGATGTGGCATTCAGCCGGGATGGACAGAGGCTGGCCACTGCTTCATCCGACGGCACTGCCAGAATTTGGGACTTACAGGGCAATCAATTAGCCGTGCTCATAGGGCATCAGGACTCGGTATATAGTGTAGAATTCAGCCCGGATGGACAGAGGCTGGCCACTGTTTCATTGGACAAAACTGCCAGAATTTGGGACTTACAGGGCAATCAATTAGACGTGCTCGAAGAGCATAAGTACTCGGAATATAGTGTAGAATTAAGCCCGGATGGACAGAGGCTGGCCACTGCTTCCTTCGACAAAACTGCCAGAATTCGGGCGCTTGAAAGTTTAGATGATATGCTGGCTAGGGGCTGTGAATTGCTCCAAGATTACTTTGTCGAGCATCCTGAAGCAAAAGATAGGTTAACGGTATGCCATAGGGAACAGGGAACAGGCAAGAGTCAAGAGGCAAGAGGCAAGAGGCAAGAGGCAAGAGGCAAGAGGCAAGAGGCAATGAGGCTCCTCGGAGCCCCTAGGGAGGCTCTTAGGCTCAATAAAGAGGCAATGAGGGTACAAAAAGAAGCAATAAGACTTGAAAACGAAGCAATAAGACTTGAAAACGAAGCAATAAGACTTGAAAATGAAGCAATGAATATAAATAACGAGGCAATCAGGCTCGACCGTGAGGCAATCAGGCTCGACCGCAAGGTTCTGAGGCTCGACCGCGAGGCCCAGGGGAACCCCTAGGGAG
The DNA here is from genome assembly GCF_010692525.1 of Moorena sp. SIO3B2. NCBI lineage: Bacteria > Bacillati > Cyanobacteriota > Cyanophyceae > Coleofasciculales > Coleofasciculaceae > Moorena > Moorena sp. SIO3B2. The sequence goes on along the minus strand of NZ_JAAHHE010000265.1, from coordinate 3,334 downwards.
GTTCAGAAGTTCATTCACGAAGTTCAGAGGTTCGTTCACGAGGTCCAGAGGCTGGTTCACGAGGTTCAGAGGTTCAACCACGGTATTCAAATACTCACCGTCGAGGCTCAGAGGTTCGTTCACGAGTCTTTGAGACTGGTCTACGATATTCAAATACTCGCCCACGAGACTCAAATACTCGTCCACGAGTCTCTGAGACTCAACCACGGTATTCAAATACTCGCCCACGAGACTCAAATACTCGTCCACGAGTCTCTGAGACTCAACCACGGTATTCAAATACTCGTCCACGAGACTCAAATACTCGTCCACGAGGTCGAGATACTCAAGGTTGATATTCAAATACTCAAGGAAGAGGTTCAGAGGCTCGCTCACAACTGATCAATGTCATCCACACTCAACCCAGTATATTGAGCAATATCCTTCAGGGGTAACCCTGCTGCCTTCATCTGTTTAGCAATCTTTTGTATACCTGCTTGTTCACCTTCAAGTCTACCTTGTTCGAGACCTTGTTCAAGACCTTCAAGTCTACCTTGTTCGAGACCTTGTTCAAGACCTTCCTGAATCAAGGTTTGATTAACACTGTACATATCCCGGTAGACCTTCAGACTATCCTGGTACAGGGCTTGCTCCTCAGAGGAGAAATTGGCAATCTCGGCCACCTCAAATAGCTGGGCAAACACATTCCCTTGCAACGGTTCAGGGGGAGCATTACAGCTGGCGAGATGCCTCAATAAAAATAACCACTTATCAAAATGGGTTTCTAGTTGATCAACAGATTTAGTAAATTTTGGTAGTTCCACATAGATGAATTTCAACTTATCGTAGAACACTTCACACCGCTGATTTTTTAGCTCTACCACATGCAACAGTTCTGAATCCTGCTTATGGTCATCAAAACAAAAATCCAGAATACCGACAGTGTAGACTGCCGTTAGCTTATAATTCCAATTTCCCTGTTGCGCCTGTTCTTGGATCGGGAAAGTGGCATAGTAGACACTGCGGTCTTTGAAGAACGTTTGTTTTGCCTTTTGCATTTCCACAATGAAACGTTCACCGCTTGTGCTCTGGCAATAAATATCAAAAATTGCTCTTCTGTCCACTAAGGTCTTACCCAAGAACTCCGGATTCTTAATGGTGACATCCTGAATCTGATGGTGAGGAGGCAACAGAGTATTCAAGAAATCGATTAACAGTGCTTTGTTGGGCTCAGTGCCAAAGACGCGCTTAAAGCCGAAATCCGTGAGCAGGTCAATGTATTTATCTGGCAAGGGGAAAACCATATCAAATATCTCCCTATTTCCGGATTGGGTGCATCTGTTTTATTTTACTAAAAAACTCTGGAGCTCTTGCCCCTATTGCCTATTGGGGTGCATCTCACGTTTGCTGTTTGACCCGGTGGGTGAAACGGGCATGTTTGCGTGGAACAGGCTTCCAGCCTGTGGCAATTTTCGGAAGGGCGGTCCCAACACTGGCGGTGCGTTACGGGAAGGGCTATCCCAACACTACGAGGCGGAAAATCAGTGCGAGCCCGTCCCAACACTGGCGGTGCGTTACGGGACGGGCTATCCCAACACTACGAGGCGGAAAATCAGTGCGAGCCCGTCCCTAACGCACCCTACACCCTTTCTCAGCAGCGATCGCTTCTTCCGCAGCCAGATCGATGTAGATATCAACCATACCGTAGTTTGATCCCGTGGTGCGTTACGGGGCGGGCGGTTCCAACCAGGCTCGAAGAGGTTGAACATGAGGGCAAGCCCGCCCCTAACGCACCCTACGCACTGGCTTCCCCCTTAATCAGGGGGACGGGAGGGGGATCCCGTCCGAATCTGATATGATATCTCAATCCGTGACCAGCAACCGGAATTTATGCAACTCGTTGATTGGCTGATTGTCCTAGTCTACTTAGTCTTGTCTTTAGGGTTAGGACTATACCTCTCGCGCAAGGCTTCCGGCAGTCTTGTGGATTTCTTTGTTTCGGGGCGATCGCTCCCGTGGTGGTTAGCCGGTACCAGTATGGCTGCCACCACTTTTTCCATAGATACCCCCCTCTACATTGCCGGAGTAGTTGGCAATCGAGGCATTGCGGGCAACTGGGAATGGTGGAGTTTTGGCATATCCCATCTGATCATGATTTACATCTTTGCCCGGATGTGGCGACGGTCAGAAATTGTTACGGATGCCGAACTCACGGAAATCCGTTATGGTGGCTCGATAGCTGCCCTATTACGGGGAACCAAAGCCTTTCTGTTTGCGGTACCAATCAACTGTATTGCCATTGGCTATGCCATGCTAGCCATGGTCAAAGTCGTAGGTGCTCTAGAAATTTGGCAAAGCCTTGGTATTGCGCCCGAAGCCAGTAGTGTAAAACTCTGGAGTGTATTGGGAGTAAGTGTTCTAGTCTTAGTTTACGCTGGCTTTGCTGGACTGTGGGGCGTAGTAGCTACAGATTTCTTCCAATTCTTTTTTGCCCTACTCGGAGCAATGATAGTTGCTGTAGTTGCCATTAACCATGTCGGTGGTATTCATCAACTAGTCCCAAAAGTGCAGGAAGTCACCCAACAGGATGTACTAGCCTTTTTTCCCCTCACTGTCGGTTCCGGAGGCATTAGTTGGAGTGAAACCGCTGGCATCAGTGCTAGCACATTCTCTGCCTATATCTTCCTGCAATGGTGGGCATGGCGTCGCAGTGATGGCGGTGGTGAATTTGTCCAGCGTTTGGCCGCATCCAAAAATGAAGCAGATGCCGAGAAAGCGGCTTGGCTATTCAATATCTTTCACTATGTAATCCGGACCTGGCCCTGGATTTTAGTTGCCCTAGCCGCAATGGTAATCTATCCAGATTTGGCAGACCGGGAATTGGGGTATCCCAAACTGATGCTAGACTTTTTGCCACGAGGGATGCTCGGGATAGTGGTAACCTCCCTGCTCGCCGCATTTATGAGTACCGTGTCTACCTCCATTAACTGGGGAGCCTCCTATCTCACTAATGACCTCTATTTGCGCTTTGTTCATCCCCAGGCCAGAGAATCGGAACTAGTCTTAGTGGGGCGGATTGCATCAGTGCTGGTCACGGTTTTAGGAGCAATTGCCGCCTTCTTTGCCACAGACGTTGCCACCGTATTCCGATTAGTAATTGCCATTGGTACCGGACCGGGATTAGTGTTAATGTTACGTTGGTTCTGGTGGCGGATTAATGCTGCTGCGGAACTAACCGCCATGGTTGCTGGTTTTGTAGTCGGGTTTGGTACTAGTGTCGTGCCAGTTATTCAGATTCCTGACTTTGGTTGGCGTCTGCTAGTAACAGCTGGAATTACTGGTGTGTTGTGGGTAG
>NZ_JAAHHE010000264.1:0-8584 GCF_010692525.1 Moorena sp. SIO3B2 | reverse complement strand
GAATTCGCCTGCGGTACAACAAACATAGATTACTCCGCCGCCCTTTACAACGAATTTCAAAAAATCCGCAGTTACAAGACAACCCAATTTGAAATTGACCCCTCCGGTTTTGAAGTAAAAACCACCCATGAAGCAGCATTTAAAGAAGTCAAAATTGACCTACCAGACAGTTGGGTAAGAGGATTTCTACAAGTCAGTTCCGCCATGGCCTTACCCGCCACCACCTTTGACTTGCAGCCCATGGATATTCACAATATCTGTTTTGTGTTGCGTCGCCACAAAGAAAAAACTGGCCCACGGGGAATGCGTTACCATCTCAAACCAGGAGAACCCGTGCGAATAGTATTTGAGCCTTGGAACATCGAAGTAGTCTGTTCGCGATCGCCCTATCAAGGTTCATCAGAACAGGTCATCCGAGTTTGGGGACGCCGCCGCCTCCACATCCTAGAACGTCTTATCCCCATTGCCAACAAATTTACCATTCACCTACTCGGAACCGGTATGCCATCCTTTTATGTAGCTGACCTAGGGGATATGTCCTTTACCCTCGGCTTATCAGGATGGACAGCTAACGATTGGGCACAAGCGGGTAACTTTGACTTAATGGCACCCCGTGCAGATGTAGACCAGTGGACTCAACAACTCATTTTTGACGCACTCAGAGAAAACTGGGTCGAAAGTCCCCACAGTCTCGCCCAGCGCTTAGACTTAAGCCCGACTGCTGTCCTAGGTGCCTTAGGAGCTTACACCCAAGCCGGACGAGCCATTTACGACTTAAACAAGCAAGTATATCGAGTCCGGGAACTATCTCGAGAGCCCTTACCCATGGAACGGTTACGGTTTGCCAATCAGCGAGAAGAAACAGCAACCCGCTTCTTAAGTAACAATGCCGTACAAGTAACCTCAGTAAAAGACACTCAAGGTACACTCCAGCTACAGGGAAATGTCAGAGATAAAAGCAAAACCTATAATCCCGCTTTGACAATTGATCCCGATGAGCGTATAATAGCGGCAGAGTGTACCTGTAATTGGTATCAGCAAAATAAGCTGTACAAAGGTCCTTGTGAACACATTCTGGCGTTGCGGATGCAGCACGCTCGTCAGTCTCAATAAATCACGTCCATTCCAGCAGTTGGTAAACAGCCTTGCAATCTGGGCGGTGGATCGCCGTCCCTGCGATAAGTTCAACCACGCATCACTAGCCTGCTCGTGACTGTGCGGGCTATCGGGTGCTATCGCTATTACGGTTTCGTTTTCCTAAAACTAATTAGCGATAGCACCCGAGCCCGCTTGAGTTGAGCAGTCTAGTCCGAGGGAGTTTACGAAGGGGTAACCAACGGATTGGGCGTGTTTTTTTGGTGTTGCTTAATCTGGGAATGGTTAACCAGAAAAGGTAATTTTTTGAGATTTGAAATATAGTCATTTCAAATAACAATGGAACACTTTTTCGTATGAAACCCAATTAGAGCAATAAATAGTTTTCTCAATATAAATTGAAATGACTCTAATAAATAAGAAGGGCATTGCTTGATTGAGCAATGCCGATACTTTTGCTCCATCTTGGATAGTGAGTTGAAGAATTGATGGTAGAATTACATTCTCTTTTACCTAAAACTAATGAATCGAGTTGCCCAACTAACCATAAAAAAACCATTAACAATTAACGATTTAGGCTCCGCCAATCTGAATATTGCGCACCCGCACCGGCACACAAGCATGGGTCATTTGAGCAATTTGTATCGGTTCGCCTTTACCACACATATGGGTACCAAACTGCTCCTGTTCCGAAGCCACTCCAATAGCATCAACACTATTCCAGAAATCAGTACTCATAGAATGATAGGTAACATCCTTGAGCATTCCCACTACTTTACCTTTCTCCACCTTCCAGAAAGCATCTCCACCAAACTGAAAATTACGTCGCTGCTGGTCAATGGAGAAACTACCTCTACCATCAATTAAAATCCCTTCCTCAGTCTCAGCAATCATTTCTGCGAGTGTGGCAGAGTGACTTCCTCCCTCTGCTCCCGGTTCTAACCCTAAATTAGGAATCCGCACCATCGGTACACTTGACCAACTATCCGCGTAAGCGCAACCGTTACTACTGGCATTACCTAGTCGATAAGCGGTTTCCCGGTCAGTGAGGTAGTCTACTAAAATGCCATCCTTGACAACATACCAATCTTGTGCAGGTACCCCCTCATCATCATAGCCTAAAGTACTACGTCCCCCCGATTGAGTGCGATCGCATTTAAAATTCACCCAAGGAGCAGCATATTGCAGCTTGCCCAATTTATCAGTAGTGGCAAAGCTAGTACCAGCAAAATTCGACTCATAGCCATACACCCGATCTAGTTCCGTAGGGTGTCCCACCGATTCATGAATCGTTAGGTGGAGATGACTAGGCTTCAGAATCAGAGTGCTGCGAATACCAGAAGGTCCTTTAGGAGCATGAACCTTCTCTATTGCTTCTTCTGCTACCCGTTCTACCTGATTCAAAAGGTCTGGGGGTTGAATATGCTCGTAACCGATATTTAAAGGTGGACGCTCATAGCTACGGCTTTGAGCATCCCCATTAGCAACTGCTGTACAACCCATACCTGGATAGCTGCGGTAGATAGTCTGTTCAATTAGGGAATCAACAGTAGACGCAAAAATCTTGTCTTCACGAGTAAAACGCAGGAAAGAGTAAGCCTTTTTAATTCCGCGATCGCTATAGCTAAGCAATTGATTATTGATACGCAATAGTAAATCTGCTTTCTCAGTAATTGGTATAGTAAACGGGTCAATTTCGATCGGAGTAATATAGGTATCGCGATAGGCTTCTACTGGGGCTAATCTTACCTGTGTTTGCTGAGACAGGCGGCTACCTTTAGCAATCTCCACAGCTAAAGCCACCATTCGTTCCACTTCCTCTGGAGTTTTATAGGGACTAGCCGCAAAGCCCCAAGCGCCCTTTAGTAACACTCTTACTCCAAAACCAGAACTAACATTATCACAGAGTTGGCTAAGGGAGCGATCGCGTGCAGTTAAGTTCTGATTACGGTAAGTACAAATACGGATATCTCCATACTCACAACCAGCTTTACGAATTAAATCAATCCCTAGTGTCGCCAAGTCTCTCGCCAAGTCAGTAGTCGTAATTGGTGCTAAGGCTTTTATCATTGTATGTAAAGTATGTAAATAATGTTTAAGAACAATGCCTAATATGGATTAAAGTTGCTATAATCGCACTGGCTAGATTATGATTAACCTAGCCCTCTCCTCATTTTAATAAACGTCAGTAAAATCAAGGTCGCTGGTTGTAAGCATTCAGCCTAATCCTAAAAGCAATAAGAACCAATAATAAATCAGCGTCTTTCTGGTTGTCCACAATCAATCATGTACTCCCACCCCTGGGTCAAATGCCTGAGTTTTCCTTGATTATTGATATCAAAACTATCGGCTAATCTCAAATAGCTTCAGGAATTATACATCTAGTTAGCTGGTAATAGTTAATTGGCTCCCGATTATCCATTACCCATTAGCGTTGACCACAAGGTATTCGTATTTAACTTGTTACCAATGGCGACCTGTCATCCCAGCAGGCGGAACCAGTTACCCTCTATTATCTTCCTAAAAAAAATTATATAAATTAGAATTTATACAGATTACAATTACTTAAAAAAAACTATGCTTACTGGTTCAATGTTAACAAAAATAATCACAATTTTTACCGCAATGGGAATGAGTGTACTTTTAGTAAAATCAGATTTATACAAGAGATTTAACCCTGAGCAATCTTACGCCACAGCAAATAACTACCATACCCAAGAAAACAAAACTGTAACCAAGATGGAATTTGGCCAGACTAAAGATGATCAGAAAGTTTATCTCTATACTTTAACCAATACCAATGGTTTAGTAGCTAAGATAACCAACTATGGTGCGACTCTTACTGAATTACACTTGCCTGATAACAGCGGTCAGCTAGACGATGTAGTGCTGGGATTTGATAGTCTAGAAGATTATTTTACGGCTAAGCGCTACCTATATTATGGTGCAATTGTTGGTCGCGTCGCTAATAGGATTAAAGATGCTCAGTTTACTCTCAATGGTGAAAAGTATGAGCTAGCTGCTAATGCCGGTTCCCATCACATACATGGTGGTAAAAAGGGTTTTGACAAAGTGGTTTGGAAAGCTGAACCGATTAACAGTAGCCAAGGACAGGCACTAAAACTAACTTATCTGAGTCCTGATGGAGAAGAAGGATATCCAGGTGATTTGACAGTTACAGCCATTTACACTCTGACTAACGATAATCAGTTAAAGCTGGAAATGACTGCTACCACTAACAAACCTACTCCTGTCAACTTGGTGAATCATTCCTATTGGAACTTGGCTGGTCATGGTTCTGGGAATATTCTAGGACAATATTTAACGATCAATGCCGATAGATATACGCCTACCAACGAACAGCGAATCCCTACAGGAGAGATTAAATCAGTTAAAGATACACCTTACGACTTTACTCAGCCTCAGTTGATTGGAGATGGAATTAATCAGCTTAGAAATACCCTAAAGCAAAACTATCCAGGAGGCTACGACCTCAATTATGTCTTGAATGGAGAATCAGAAAAAATCAAACTCGCAGCTACTGTATATGAACCAAAATCTGGTCGGGTGATGGAGCTTCACAGTAATCAGCCAGGAATACAGTTTTTTTCGGGAAATCTTCCTAAGCTTAGAACTGTGGGTAAAGGAGATGTTGTTTATACAAATCATCAAGGTTTGTGCCTAGAGACACAACATTTTCCTGACTCAGTCAATCAGCCTAACTTTCCTTCGGTTATCTTGCATCCAGGTGAAACTTACCGACACCTAATGGTTTATAAATTTTACACCAAACAAAATAATCTAGGAGAAATTATTGCTCCCAATACTCAAGTTGAAAAAGTAGCAGGAGGTTTTAAGTTTACTGAAGGACCTGTTTGGCATCCCGACGGCTTTCTGCTATTTAGTGACATCCCAGCTAATACCATTTATAAATGGCAACCAGATCAAAAAACCGAGATTTTTCGTCAACCTTCTGGCAATGCTAATGGTAATACGTTAGACCGCTCAGGGCGTTTAGTTACTGCCGAACATAGTAATCGTCGTCTATCCCTAACACAGAAAGATGGAAAAATCATAACTCTAGCTAGTCACTACCAAGGGAAGCGGCTGAATAGTCCCAACGATCTAGCAGTCAAATCAGATGGTAGCATCTATTTTACTGATCCTCCCTATGGCATCAAATCCGAACAAGAAGAATTAGGGTTTTATGGTGTTTATCGTCTAGCACCAGATGGCACACTAACCCTGCTAGTTGATGACTTTGTTCGCCCTAATGGTATTGTCTTTTCCCCAGATGAAACTAAATTATATGTGAATGATTCAGAAAGAGGTCATATTCGGGTTTTTGATGTCAAGCCAGACGGGATGTTAGAGAATGGAAAACTTTTTGCCGAACTGAAACCTCCTAGTAAAGAGGGGGCAGCAGATGGTATGAAGGTAGACATCCAAGGAAATGTTTACAGCACTGGACCTGGGGGAGTTTGGATTTTTGATCCCAGTGGCAACCTACTGGGCATTATTGAAGTGCCAGAAGCTCCCGCTAATTTAGCCTGGGGTGACAGTGACTACCAAACCCTTTACATTACAGCAAGAAACAGTCTTTACCGTATTCGTCTTAAAATTAAAGGGATGCCCTAGAAAGTTATAGCAATTCTCCTGGATTAATCAGATACTTAGTAGGAGTATAGAATTCATAATTCAGATTAATAATACTGAATTTGTAGGATGGGTAGAGCGATCGCAAAACTGATTCCAGCCTTACTACACGTTACTAAATGGAGTCTCAAGGCGACGTTACAAAGCCGTGACCCTTACAGCGGTACGATCAAGACGGGGCATTTTAGCCTTAATGACCGCTGTGGCTTGGTGACTCACTATCCCCCTGGTAAACCCTACGACAGTATGTTAGAGGCTTCCTTTGCTAAGCGTTGGGAATCTCAGAAAACTGAGTGGGTCTTAGAGCGAGAAGTGGATTTAATTCCGATTCCTGGTAGTGTGATGGTGCCCGACTTTCGGATTGTTCATCCTGATGGGCGAAATTTCCTATTAGAAATTATTGGTTACTGGCGTCCAGAATATTTAAAGAAGAAATTCGCTCAGGTGCGCAAGGCCGAATGTGACAATTTGATTCTGGCGATTTCGGAACGGTTAAATTTGGAGAAAGCTGGGGTGACGGTGAAGAATTTGCCAGCTCAAGTTGTTTGGTTTAAGGATAAACTTTCACCGAAAGCTGTGTTGGAGCTTTTGGAATAGTTTGGGAAAAGGCAAAGTTGTTGAGGGTGATAGCAGGGAGTCGGGAGTCGGGAGCGGTGCGACCCCTGGCGAATTTAATTACGGGTCAAGCGCACCGAGGGAGTCGGGAGCGGTGCGACCCGTGGCAAATTTAATTACGGGTCAAGCGCACCGAGGGAGCAGGGACTTCGGAGCAGGGAGTAGGGAGTAGGGAGTAGGGAGCATAAACCAGGAAACAGCAATGCAGCGTGAGACCGCGCTGCATCAAGACAGGGGTAATAAAATTGGATTTATAGCAATCGCCAGGGCAGTTAGGACTTTTGTCATGTCCTAACTGCCTTGGCGACTGCTATATGATCAGCTTTAAGCTCTCTAAATCCTTTTGTCCCTCGAAATAACCTGTTACACAGAGGACAGACATACCCATTTAACTGGCTATTAAAATTCTGCCTAAAGTAAGCTTCTTGCCAAGTTAAGGGAAAAGTTCTTCGCCGAGGATTACAGGGAGATAGTCCTTCAGGTAAATCAACCAATTTTATGTTTATTTCTTCAAAATAATTCTAACAATTTCAACAGCTTTATCGCACTGTTGCTTTTGTCCTTTTTGTTGACTCCATCGACCTTTTGGTTCTGGGTATCCATTGTTTTCATCAAGTAGCTCTCTGGCTTTATTTCGAGGGCTACGAATGAATTCACCCGCATGATTCCATTGTGTGTCTGATACCTGTTCGGGAGATATTTTTAGCTCAGCAGCTCCGGCTATAAACAAAGCAAGCTGCTTGTACTTATCGACACTAACTCCAATAAGTTTTTTTGATAAAATAGATTTCATCCAATCAACAAATATGGTAAAGTATTCTTCCGAAATAACTTCAAAATTTGAAAGTATTTGTTTACTTCTTTCTTCTTTTGGATCTTCTTGATACTGGAGTTGACTACAGTAAATATCTAAAGCGTTATCAGTTGAGCCGTTAAAAGACATTTTGAGATGAATCGGTCTTTTCAATAAATCATCAAGTTTTTTACGTTCAAGACAGATTAAGTACCACAAGAACATCAATGATGGTGTTTGACCTTTTGCTTTTTCTTTACCCTCCCACCATTGGTACCAAAGCTTTCTAGCGTCAGGAAATTTATCCCAAGGATTAGAAAGTCCTTGTCTTTGCGCTAACTCAAGCATTCGTTGAGAAGGCTTTATAGTAGAGTTAGAATCGTTGGAATCCTCATCTTCACTAACCTCTTCATTAGTTTGCTCAGGATTATCATGAATTCCAACTAAACGAATAAAGGTTACACTTTTAGATTGACTGTAATAAGCTAAACGAATATCTTGACCAGAAAGAGGAGTTCCTCCTTCGTTGATTCGTCTAAATATTTCTAGCTTAGTTTGTAACTCTATATTTTTAGGAAGATAAATTATAGTCAGCGGATAATCTTTAAATATATATTTAAGGTCTTCCTCCAATTCGCTGTATTTTTTGCCGGTATATAGATGAGAGTCTGGTAGTATATAGTCAATAGTTTTATCATTACTTATCGAAAATTCATTATTACAAAAACTTCTGATAGTGTTGAGTCGCTGTTGCCCATCAACAACTTCGCATTTTCGGTTATCATCTTCACAAAAGAAGAAAGCTGGAATAGTAAGATTGTTAAGAATAGACTCAATAAAAAGTGATTTTTTTCTAAGGTTCCATTGATTAGCATCTCTCTGGTAATCAGGAACATAGACACGCCCATTTTCTAACCTTGCCAAGATGGTTTCTATGCTTTCGCTTTGAGATTTTGTGGTGTCTTGTACTAAAGGTTTAAACATACAATCTCCTTCTGATCTTTACTATCATGGATTCTAGATCATCGGTAAGCATTCAGCCGTCAGCCTTCAGCCGTTGGCCACGCTGCTTGAGGTGCTTATTTTCTTCAAAAGCACCTCAAGTAGCACCATCTGTAGCGCTAATCGCTGACCGCTGATAGCTGATAGCTGAAGGCTTACTATCATTCTTTATAGTTACATAGTTTTCTGTTAAGATTGTAACATAGTTCCCTGTTAACATTCCAAACTAACAAGATTATCTGTAGCAAACCAAAATACTCCCCATGGCGATAGGAAAACAATAGGATTTTTGACCTATATAGCAATTCTCATAGCTATGAGGTACACAATTTCTGGATTTTAGGGAACAGCGGATCTGGAAGGTGGTGCGTTACGGGACGCGCTGTTCCAAGGGCGAACAGGTGGAAAATCAGCGCGAGCCCG
>NZ_JAAHHE010000263.1:0-8592 GCF_010692525.1 Moorena sp. SIO3B2 | reverse complement strand
TGATAGAATAAGGGTAACATTTGCAACAGATAGGTCTTATTGACAATTTGAGACCTATCTTTTTCTATCACAGATCGTTACACTCTTGACGTATCAATCGTTTCAAGCCATATCGTCGCCCCCCCAGAAGTTGTACAGTATGGAGCTGGTGAATTGGTCAGACAATCACGTGATGGTTAGCTGCAATTTGTATCAGCGATACTTTAGCGATCGCGTAGCGTCGGCTTTGCCGAATCGCTTTAATAGTTATAGCGCTACGGGCTGGCAACAGGCAACAGGCAACAGGCAACAGGCAACAGGCAACAGGCAACAGGCAAGCCAAGTTTTACAAAGCTTGTAGTAATTTATGCCTCACCATTATTTGTAAATACCCGACGGCGTATTGCTATAGTAATCGGAAATATAGGGTTTTCCATACTTATGAGATACACAGGATTTTTTCCCAATTCCGAAGTTCCCTATTCCCTCTTCTGAGTTCCCTGTTCCCAGATCCGCTGTTCCCTGTTCCCTAAAATCCCAAAATTCTGTACCTCACCCAATTAAAAACCGCTATATTGCTATATAATCGTTACTGTTCAAGGCCCCCCGATAGCCTGCAGAGCTTAAACAAATATCTGCCAGTAACATTATGACCTCTTGCCATAATACCAGCACCGCCGTCATTGAAGACTCGAAAGGGGTTAAGCGAGTTGCCTTGCTAGGAATGCCCAACACGGGCAAATCAACCTTCTTTAACCGTATCACAGGTACCAGTGCTCACGTTGGCAATTGGCCCGGCATTACTGTAGATCTACTACAAGCTAATGTCCAACTCAATGGCGAACCTACGGAATTCGTAGATTTACCAGGAATTTATGACCTGAACGGATTTTCTGATGATGAGAAAATTGTTCAAACCTTCTTAGAAAATTTTGCTGTTGATCTATTTATTATTGTTCTCAATGCTTCCCAAATTGACCGTCAAATTCGCTTGGCATTGCAGGTAAAAGCCCTAGGTTTACCTGCAGTGGTGATGCTGAATATGGCTGATGAAGCTAAGCAATATGGAGTTAAAATCAACACAGAAAAATTATCCGATAATTTGGATATGCCTGTGTTCCTCATTAGTGCCAAGTATGGAGACGGCTATATGAGGGCATACCTAGAAATTTCTAAAACATTAAACGCACAAGAAGAATCGATTAATAGAGATAATCGAATAGATAATCTAAAAACTCGTTTATCTGAGCATAGCTCTATTTCCACTAAAGAGATAGAATCAGTACTAAATGGTGCGGTAGAAATGCCCTCTGAGATGGCAGTCAATTTAACTGCCAGGATTGATAAGTTCCTGCTGCATCCGATATTGGGATTACCCTTGTTCTTCTTAGGAATGTTCCTGGTATTTTGGGTGGTTTGGACTGTGGGACTCCCCTCTCAAGACCTGATGGATGATATGACTGGCTGGATTCAAGGTGCCATAATTGAGCCTGTCATCCAACCCTTACCCACAGTGATTCAAGACTTTTTGATTAATGGGATTTGGAACGGTTTAGCTACCGTTGCTTCCTTTGTTCCATTAATTGTGCTGTTCTTTATCTTAATGGCAATTCTAGAAGATAGTGGCTACCTATCCCGTTCTGCCTATTTAATGGATATCTTTATGGAACGGTTGGGGTTAGATGGTCGCAGTTTTGTGATGCAAATGATGGGATTCGGCTGTAATGTGCCCGCATTAATGGGAACTAGAGTTATGCGATCGCAAGCCTTGCGACTGCTAACTATGCTAGTGATTCCTTTTGCTTTGTGTGCTGCCAGACTCCAGGTATTTGTCTTTATCATTGCTGCTGTATTTCCCCATGGTAACGGAGCGTTAGTATTATTTTCCCTATACCTACTTAGTTTTGTAGCCGCCATTGTCACTGCTGCTCTTTTCCAAGGAGTCTTTAAAAACGAGGAACCTTTTATTATAGAATTACCCCCTTACCGAATTCCCACCCTCAAACAAGTGTTACTTAGAGGGTGGGGAGAAGTCAAAGAATTTTTGCAACGAGCATCTGGGTTTATTACCTTTGGCTGTGTTGCCGTTTGGTTCATCACGAATTTACCGCCAGGAGCGACAGGATTGGATACCATTGGCGGGCAAATTGGACAATTTTTCAGTCCGGTCATGAATCCCATTGGTATTAATCCCCATTTAACCCTAGCTCTAATTTTTGGTTTCATTGCTAAAGAAATTGTGATTGGCTCTTTAGCTGTAATTTATGGACTTAACTCCGTTGCTGTTAGTCAGCAGATAACTGATACAGTGACATTTATCCAAGGATATAGTTTTTGTATCTTTTGCTTAATCTACACTCCCTGTTTAACTACCGTTGTTACCCTATTTAATGAGGCAAAATCATGGAAATTTACCCTATTTTCCTTAGTGTTTTCCTTAGGGTTGGCTTGGGTAGCTAGCTTGATATTTTACCAGGGAGCTTTAGCACTGGGATTTCAATGAAGAGATAGCACTTCTCAATTGGGTGAGGTACAAATTATTGGGTTAATGGGAGTCGGGAGGGGGATTCCCACTTATAGCACTATGCGCTACTGTTAGGACATTCCTAAACTCCGAAACGTAAGTAATCGCTGACTTTTGACTTCTGACTTCTAACTTCTGACTTGCGCGTAGCGCTATATCCTCCCTGAGCAAGACAGTCAAGAACATCGCAATGAGCCAATGACCAATCATAAATGTATTATTTTTTACAGAAAAATTTATTTTTCGTGGTATATATGTCATGCTGGTGTTAGTTAATTGGAGTGGAAGCCCCAGTAAGGGGCTGGGAAAATGCAAAAAATCGAGGCAATTATCCGAGCCTATAAGCTCGAAGAGGTTAAAATCGCTTTAGTCAATGCTGGTATCGTTGGCATGACCGTGTCTGAAGTTCGGGGATTTGGACGGCAGAAAGGTCAAACTGAACAGTATCGCGGTACAAAGTACAGAGTGGACTTTCTTCCTAAGGTCAAGCTAGAAGTCGTTGTTGAAAATGGCTTAGTTGACATGGCAGTAGAAAAAATTCTCGCTGCTGCTCACACTGGTAAAATCGGCGACGGTAAAATTTTCATCAGTCCCATTGAGCAAATTGTCCGGATTAGGACTGGGGAAAGGAATCTAGAGGCGGTTTAATCCCTAATCAAGTAGGGTGGGCAAAAACAGTTTGCTTATTTTGATAATTCTAGATTAGAATACTTTGCCCACCCTACTTTAATTGGTATTTTTTTTACTTGAGCTTGTCCGGTGGGCAAAAACAGTTTGGTTCAAATCAGTATTAATGATTAGATTACTTTGCCCACCCTAATTGAATTGGTATTTTTTTTACTAAGTGGTGATGGGTAATGTAAGCATTCAGCTATCAGCCAAAGGCCAAGGGCTTTTCCCCAGACTTTCAATTTTATTCTAAGCTGACCGCTGACAGCTGAACGCTGTTCGCGTACGCGTGCGCGTAGCGCATATGCTTACAATCCACCCACGATTTGCTAAGTGATTAGTAGGACTTAGTTTAAATTAGACTCGTAAAACATTGATTTGCTCCGATCCTGTACTGGCCAATCGTCGTTTTCACCACCTATAATTAATTTTTCAATCTCCACATATTCTTTGGCAAGTTGCCGGAGAGAATTAATTAAAATATCAAGAGCGATCGCATCACTAGTTCCTAAATCAAACCAGCAGCGCCCCCAAGTGCCTTCATACTCAAACTCGCCCTGATTATGCATCAAGGCCATTAAACTCTTTTCCGCTACTCTATCATCATATTCCATGTAGCTGATTTCTAGGCCAACCTCTTGCACTGGCAGGTTTTCTGCATCAAATCCTCCCAATTTACCTAATAAAAACCAGGAATTGAACAGTTCTTCCACATATTCCTTTTCCCGATAGGAAGGAACAGTGCTAAATTCTATCCAAATCCACAAATCAAATGGGTTAAACTCACGAAATATAATTTGCATATCGTTTAGGGAACAGGGAACAGGGAATCGGGAACAGGGAATCGGGAATCGGGAATCGGGAATCGGGAATCGGGAATCGGTGAAAAGCAATTATTTTAACTAACACTTAGTTTTTTTTATCGCCATTAATCCCGAATATCGGATATTAACTTTTTGATTAATCCTGATTTTTTTCAAACCCTATCTTATCACAATTTTAAACGAGTTGTGAAAAATATAGTTATGAAAAATCACCAATAGTGAGAGAGGGAGCAGGGAGCAGGGAGCAGGGAGCAAGGAGCAGGGAGCAGGGAGCAGCTCAAGGGCACCTAAGCAGTTGTGGAGAGCCAGTTGCTGATCTAAGTCCCCATCTCCCCATCTCCCCATCTCCCCATCTCCTGCTCTTCCTGTGATTCCCTCAAAGAGTATAACTACTTGTTGCTACTACTACCCAATCGAGATCGTGAGTTTCCCCTAAGGCATAGTGAACTGTACACCATTCCCCAGACAGATTGAAGTTAAGATGGTAAGTTTTGGAATTTACCAGTTGAGTGGCAAACAGGTTTCTCAAATCTATCTCGAACTTGCATTCTGTTTGGATTTCCTCTAATCCTTCTCTTTGTTCTGACAATTCTTCTTGAACCTCTTGGTATTCTTCCGTTGATAATTCTCCTTCTTCCTCTAATTTTACTAGTTCTTGTTCTAGCTGTGCTATTATTTCCTGGTACTCTTCTATCTCATTTCCGTAATCATCTCGAACTCTAATAAATTCATTGATTTCGCTAATCTCTAAAAATCCCGTAGTATCCAATAATTTTTGCATAACTTCGTTGCGACTAGTGGTGATCACTACCTCGAAACCTCCCAAGGTCAATTCTTCCTCTGCTTGGGCTTGGTGAGTAATTTGATTGGTGATACATTGGATTTGCTCAACCAGTGCAGCGGTATTGTATTGGACGGATTCTAGATCCGGAATCATAAATTGTGGTGATGAGTTGCACCGCCAGGTTTGTTTGATACCTAATCCAATCCACTCTCCTGCTGTTGATAAACCAATTAGCATCGGAATTCCTAAGGAGCCAAAGATACTTTGTTGAATGGGAAATCCCTCTTCCAATTCTTCTGGTAGTGTAGGAAGGCGATAGCCATAGATAGTTAACTCTGAGAAATTAGCTTGCAGCAGTGCGATCAGATTTTGGTAATGGGCGCTCACAGGTTGAGATTGGGTTGCGCGAATCTGACTGAGAAACTCTTCAGGAGTAAAGGGCATAAGACCGGTGTTATCGACTAGAAAGCGTTCCACTGAAAAAGAACCTTTATCGTCCACTTCCCAAGGAATAACTATATAAGGAGCGTCACCAACTAGGCTGAAGTATTCATCTTTGGTTAATTCTTGAAGGGTAGTAACAATTTGCTCAGTTTGGGGTTTCATAATTATTGTTAAGGTAGGATGTTAGTAAGCATTCAGCAGTCAGCTTTCAGCTGTCAGCTATAGAATTTTCATTTGAGATGTGAAACTATAATTGATGGTGAAAGGGAATAGGGAACAGGGAATAGGGAATAGGGCAGAGGGAATAGGGAACAGGGAACAGGGAACAGGGAAAGAATCCGTGTGTGTACTTCATTAATAGGAAAACGACTGTATGATAAATCAGCATTTGGTTTCATGAGATAATTTAAAATTATATATTAGCAAATAGTTGATATAATTGATCATACTTATGAGGTAGATTTAATTTTATTACTCCCTACTCCCTACTCCCTACTCTCAAAAATTCCAATGCCGAGGTACCTCCTTACACACAACTGCCACGAATTATAATGTATTTTATCTCAAGCAGTCATGAGTTTTAAAGCAGCAAATTCTAGTCAAGATTTGAACCAATCTACAGCAGTAAGTTCTAAGATTATTTCCGGTCGTTTTACGGTTCTGGAACAGTTCACTGAGTTCTTGACCTATAGCCAAATGTAAATTATTCAGCTTTCTCGTGGTTCGTTCCAGAGTGAGTTTTTGGCTACCCAGATTGGTGATTTATATTTCACACGTATTAGCGCTAATCAATCGGTTCAAGTAAGCGGTCCGAAACAGCAGGGATATTTAACTTTTGCGTTGGTTTGGGAGGCTAAAGGAGGCCATTTTTATGGCCACGGTCAGCCCCTGTGTCCCCAAACTGATTTGAATGGTTTTGATCGGCAACGGGAAACGGGCTTCGTGACTCCTCAAGTGGGAATGATGGTAGACATATTCATCCCGGTGGGAATCTTTGAAGCTTGTGCAAATCAGTTGCAGCGCTATGATTTGGACGATCGCTTCCTCGCCAAGAATCATGTGAGTATATTGCCCGATCGGATTGGGGAGATCAAGGATTATCTGCGGGAACTATTTTGGTTGGCGCAACATCAACCTGACTGGTTGAACCAGCCCCATGTTCAACAGCTGGTTGCAAATGATCTGGTTCCGTTGGTGATTCAAGCCATTCCCATTCAAGGCAGTTCCACCCCCACCCTCAAACCCTCTCGGCGCAGAAAGTTGATAGCCCAAGCGGAGCAAGAAATAGTAGCCCACTTGGAAAAACCCCTGACCCTGAAGGAGCTAGCCAAACGATTGGGCTCTAGCAGTTCAGCTTTGTCCTATGGGTTTCAGGAGTTATTTGGCATGAGTCCCATGCGCTATCTCAAGGTGCGACGGCTGAATGCGGTGCGCAGGTGCCTGAAGGCAAGTGATCCAGACAGTTGTAGCGTAGAAATCCTGGCTAACCAATTTGGCTTCTGGAATGGAGGCCATTTTGCTAGAGATTACAGAGTCATGTTTGGGGAATTGCCTTCAAAAACGTTGCAGAGGAAACCAGAAGTTAGACAAGAATCTTAAAAGCCGATTGTACCTGATTTTGAGACGATATATGACGACGCTTAACAAAACGAATTATAGATAAAACTAATTATTGTCCCGTCAAAGACTATTTTATTTTTATGGTTAGTAAAGTTGGAATTTTTGAGTATTGAGGGGAACCGTTTATGTTTAAGCTTAAATAGACAGCAGGTCAAAGTTGCACAGTCAAAGTTGCACAACTTATGAACTATGTACTATCCGAGCAAGCTAAAACCGATGAGGGAGCTATAGCTTTAGTACAAATGTTCTGCATCAGTGACATGCTCCCGGTGCAGAAAACTTGCAAAACCAAAGTTGAAACTCTGATACAGACGGAAGCTGTTATGAAATATTTGAGAGCTAATGGTTCTAAGGGAAGTGGCGTTGCTGAATCTTCGCGCTGAATAGGAGTAGAGTGGGCATCCTGCCCGCCCGACAATATATTGAAACTGGCAAGATGCCAGTTCCACAGCAAGATGCCGATTCCTCAGATGCGACCCGTTCGCGCCCCGCGTTCGCGCCCCGCGTCGGCTTTGCCGAAAGATGCGACCCAACGGCGATTTACTCGCCCTAGGAGGCGCGCGCCTAAGCGCGAATTTAATAATTAGATCGCTCAAGCGCACCTAAAAACTCTTAATAATGGAATGATTTTAAGAGTAGGTGCGCTTTCCAATGGGCGAGTAAATCGCCCTTGGGTCGCACCTGTGGAATAGGCATCTTGCCTGTTCGATATCTTTTGGAGCGGGCAGGATGCCCACTCTACTCCTATTAATTCAAAGATTCAGCAACGCCAGCTTTTGGAACTATGCTCTCCCTGGTTATTGCCGGGAGTTGATTTACTGTTTTTATCAGGGTTTATGAATAAGTTTTAACTGTATTTAGAAGAAGATAGTGGCGGTTGCGATCGCATCCTCTGTTTTGCTTGCGTTTTCCTGCTGTTTTCCTGATGCTCAAAGGCTTAGTTTTGATTCAGGAGACTTATAAGCCAGAGGAAATGGTTGGGCATGTTGAGTATCTGTGAGCATGTCACCTTTGTAATTAGGTACATAGATCCCCCCTAGCCCCCCTTAAAAAAGGGGGGAATTAGATTTAAAAGTCCCCCTTATTAAGGGGGATTTAGGGGGATCTGAACAGGGATTAACAAAATTGACATGCTCCCTTGAGTATCTGTGAGCGGACGCTTTTTAATCAGTGCGGGATGATTGGGATAATACAGACATGAAACCTTGATTGGGTCGATAAGATGCGATCGCAAAAAAGCGATCGCTTTTTTGTAAGCATATGCATGGTAAAGGCTTCGACGCTGTTTTGGCGGGAGCAGGTCAAAGTTGCAGAACATTTGTACTATGTCCCATTAGCGGAAGCAATTACCCATGAGGGGGCTATAGATAATGTACAAATATTCATCCTGGACATGCTCCCCCTATTACCTATTACCTATTACCTATTACCTATTACCTATTACCTATTACCTATTACCTATTACCTATTACCCAAATTTAGTACAAATGTTCTGCATAAGTGACATGCAAGCGTTTTGGCCTAGCTTGGCTATAGGCCAATGGCTGATACCTGAATGCTTACTTCAAAATTAGCATCCTACCATAACAATTACCGAATATAGCAAATTCTTAATAAATTGTATACTTTTTACTGCTTAAAATACTATCTTATCATACTTAAAATAAAATTGCCGTTTTTTTAACATTAATTAACGAGGTTTTCCAGGCCACGCATTATAGTAGTTTAAGTATCGAATAGGTTAAATT
>NZ_JAAHHE010000262.1:7073-8627 GCF_010692525.1 Moorena sp. SIO3B2 | reverse complement strand
AAATGCTGGGAAGTTGGTCAAACATTATTAAACAAAAGACCAAGAAAACAGAGCGGCAGGGCAGTCCGTTCTTAAAGCCCAGCGCCTCCTAAGCAATAGCTGGATTGGCTGGGAAGCCCACACTGAACTCAAAGAGTCAGTGTGGGAGCTGTCACATCAAAAATCTGAACTCTTGCCTCTTGCCTTCCCCTCCTGGGAGGGGTTAGGGGTGGGTTCCTCTTGCCTGTTCCCGACAACTGCCACGAAGTCTACTAATGACTAATGGTCAGTTGGAAGCGATAAGCTTGCACAACTGCCTGACCTGCCATGTAAGTGGGGGCAAACAGCCAATCGCGAATCACTTGCTGTGCCAGTTGCTGAGCCTGCTCAATACTAATATTGCCTTGCCGCACTTGAATATAGTCCGGTAGCAGTTCCGGTTTACCATTTGCATAAATTAACACCACCACCTTCAACACTAACTCTTCCGATAAATCAATACCTGTCAAATTCAGCTCCTGAGCGGAAAATTCCGTTTGGTTAGCTGGTAGCGGTAGAGCCAATTGGTCTGGAATATCGTGATTCGGATTAGTCAGACCAAAGTTACTCATCTTAGCCAGAAAGCTATCTTTTGATGCCGACTCTTCCGGGATGCTGGAAGCCGGTGGCTGAATCGGTGGTGGCAGAGGTAAGGGTGAAGGTAGGGGGGTTTGGATTACTGGAATAGGCTTAACAGGAGTGATCGGAGTTGTTGGTTCAGGTGCGGGTACAGGTATAGTTAATTGATAATCTGTTGGCAGTGTTAGGTCTTTAACTGGTAAGCTTTCCTCTGTTGGTGTTGGATCTAAGTCAGGCTCAGTGCTATCAATGGTAGAGTTAGAGAGAGTTTGGTGATTAAGATTCCCCTCTGACCTAGGACTGGTGAGAGCTAAATCAGTGCTTTGATGGATTAGAGCTGTTGATCGGTCTTCTGGTGATGTCTCTTGCTCAGCTATGTCTTCCGGAATGATATCAATCAGATCTATGGCAATCAAATCCTGACTGGGTTGCGAACTCTCGAAGCGCCCCATCAAGAGCATATACAGTATCCACAAGAAGCATAGATGAATGACAATAGATGCCAAAACCATTGCCAACCATAGCATTGGCCGGTGGCAGTGAGGTGGTTCAGGTAAATTAGGGGGATTATTTGGGGGCAAATGTTTTGGCGTTGCTGATTATGCGTATGGTTTTGCCCCCCTAGCCCCCCAATTCTGCGGTGCGACCCGTGGCGAATTTAATTCGCCGACGGAAAGCGCACCGGTGGGGGAACAAAACTATGAAGCGATGCAGCGCGGTCTTGGGGAGGCAGCGCGGTCTTGGGGGTTCCCCCCACTCGCTATTGCCGTGGTTTCCCCCACTCGCTATTGCATCAAGACAAGTCCCCCAGAATTGGGGGATTTAGGGGGCTTTAAGACAACCAAATTATCGCACATTCATTCCTTAATTCAGCAACGCCAATGTTTTAGGGTCATTCCTAGCTAGAGCGTTGATTGAGAAATGCAATATAAGCATCAGCTATCAGCTATCAGCTAT
>NZ_JAAHHE010000262.1:0-6944 GCF_010692525.1 Moorena sp. SIO3B2 | reverse complement strand
ACCGAACAGTTTATGCCCATAGCGCACGCTACTGTTCGCGCAGCGTGCGCGTAGCGCAATCGGTGCTTTTAGCTGAGGGCTGAGGGCTGAGGGCTGACGGCTGACGGCTGAATGCAAGATAAGATCAAGCTCCCATCCCAGAATAATGCTTTAACCCCTTACGCCATAACCAGCGGTTGACTAGGAAAAATACCAAACTCCAACCTAGAATTATCAAGATTCCCCCCACCACATTCACTGGTAAACCAATAAATAGTGCTGCTGGGAAGTGCATCAAATAAGGGAAGGGTGTCCACTGGGCAATTTGCCGTACCAAAGGAGGAAAGACTTCCAACGGAGCAATTAACCCAGAAAGAAATAAGTAGAGCAAAAATGATAATTCTTCAATAGCACTAGCTCGTTCTGTCCAAAAGGCGAACATGGCAAAGGTATACTGCATCAAAAAGCGTAGGGCAAAGCTCATTGCTACCACCAGGCAACCGAGTAACAAATTGCCAAGATTCGGTAGCCAAGCTGCTTGGGGATACAGCATAAAAAACAAACCGATTAGCCCTAGGTTAAACGGCATACGGATAAATCGTTCTGCTAAGTGAGCGGCTACGTGATGCCACACTGGATCAATTGGCTGTAGTAATCGTGGGGAAAGTTTCCCTTGCAACACTTGTTCTTGAAATTCAAAAATAACCCATACCAAGTTGAACTGGCGGATAAAAAACACTGAGATAAAGTAACGGGCAAATTCTGTAGAATTCAGACCAAATTCTGCTTCTTGGGATGCCTTGATCCAAATCCCCATTAGAATCAGAGGTAACAGATTCGACAGTACCCAAAAAAATATTTCTGCCCGATATTCCATCATATGGGCGTAATAAACACTCAGGAAGGTTTTAACGATTCTTAGGACGCGCTTCATTTATTTTAGATAGTAGGGAGTAGGGAGTAGGGAATCGGGAATCGGGAATCGGGAATCGGGAACTTCCAATCAAAAAAAATCTAAATTTTACAGTCTAAATTATTAATTATTAAGGCTGCATTATTAAGGCTACATTATTAATTTTTAATTCTTAATTCTGCCTTCTAAATTCTTAATTTTTAATTCTTAATTTTTAATTCTTAATTCTGCATTATGACCGACAACCTTTAACCAGCTAACCTTTGCAGCAAAGTTCACTCTACTACTCCTGCCTGGAAAACACGACCAATAACTTCTTCAATGGGAGGGTCAGTTACGCTTAAATCTATCACCTCCAGCTCAGCGAGAATCCGAGCCACAGTCTCGGTAAGCACTTCCCGACGCACTAGGAAACGCACGTGGTGACCATCTATTTCTTTGAGTTCACCATAGCGCTGTAAAGACATTTCCTGGCCATTCTTTACCTCAGGTAAGGGCTGGGCAAGTTCTACCGTGATCTCACGATAGGGAGCAAAGCGGTCAAGTAATCCGTCTAGAGAGCCATCATAAATCAGCCGACCTTCATGGATTAGTAGCACCCGTTGGCAAAGAGCAGTGATATCGGCCATGTAGTGACTGGTTAAGAGTATTGTTGCTCCTGTGCGTTGGTTGTACTCCCGCAAGAAATCCCGCACGGCCAGTTGAGCATTGACATCTAATCCTAAGGTAGGTTCATCTAAAAATAGAACTTGGGGTTGGTGTAGCAGTGCTGCTAGTAGTTCCGCTTTCATGCGCTCTCCTAGGGAGAGTTTTCTTACTGGCTGAGTGAGTTTCCCTTCTAGGGAGAGCATCTCAGTAAGTTCCCCAACTCGATACTTATAGTCAGTATCAGAAATACCATAGACAGCGGCATTGATTCTCAAGGAATCTAGGGCTGGTAAGTCCCAAAGCAACTGTTGCTTCTGCCCCATAACTAGGGTAATTTTTTTCAAAAAGCCTGGTTGACGTCGTTTGGGAATGTAATCCACAACTCTGACTCGACCCTTAGACGGATGAATCAGTCCAGTGAGCATCTTGAGAGTAGTGGTTTTGCCAGCACCATTAGGCCCTAAGAATCCGACCACTTCTCCAAAGCCAATTTCAAAGGAAACGTCTTGGACAGCTTTGACTGAACGGTAGGTACGGCGGAAGAAATGGTTTAAGGTACCTTTTAGTCCTGGTTGTTTGATTGCTACTGGGTAGATTTTGCTGAGGTTTTCGACAATAACAATAGACATGAAGGACACAGGGAGTAGGGAGTAGGGAGTAGGGAGTAGGGAGTAGGGAGTAGGGAGTAGGGTTAAGGTTGTCGAATTTTTCTTGTTACATCATCTGCTAAGCAGATGATGTAAACCTGCATGGTCTTTTTTGATTGGAGAATAAAACTGAGGCTCTCTTGCCTCTTGCCTCTTGCCTGTTGCCTTTGAGAGTATCTTCACAACCCAGACACAAAAGCTATATCTTATCAAAGATACCCAGCTTGAGATGATGTCGGGGATGATTGGCTTCAGCTTCTGCCATGGCAGCTTCCCCTTGGCTAATCGCTTCTGGGCCTACCGACTCATCTCCAGCTAATTCTTGAGCTAATTCTTGCAAACGCGATCGCAAGCAGAACATTGCCGCACTCAGATGCCGTGAATTATTTTCCTGCCATTCACCCATGCTTGACCTATGCTCACCTTCACCAGAATACATTCCACACTATCCACACCAGCTTCCACAGTCAAGACCAGTAAGCTATCAGCGGTCAGCGGTCAGCGGTCAGCGGTCAGCCTAATGCAGACGTAACTCATATTAAAAAAATGGTTACCTGTTTGATTCAAAAGCACCTCAAGTAGCACCATCTGTAGCGCATTAGCTGAATCCTGATAACTGATAACTGAAAGCTGAAAGCTGAAAGCTGAAAGCTGAAAGCTGATACCTGATAGCTGATACGCGACGCGCTGATAGCTTACCAGTCAAGACCAAAAAAAATAGCCGTGGAAAATACTTCCACGACTACAAACGTAAACCAATTCAAGGCAATGACTACAAACGTAAAGCAATTTAAGGCGATGTAGCATCTACTGATTAATTCTAGTTTACGAGGAATTTAGGCTAAACCCCTCTGTGGCTCTGACCCCTCATAACAAGGCATAGTACAAAACCAATAAACTAGTCTTAACTGTCGCACCTGGGGGGAAGACCCCCCAGCTACGTTATAAGTTTAATCTAGAATCAGATTGCGCTGCAAAATACAAATGTATTCCCCAGGATTGTAGGTCCGTTGGAGTGGACTCCACTCGCTGACTGTGGCATAGCCCAGAGTCTGCAAATTCCTGATTGTGATATAAATCGCCCGCTTAGAACCAGTCAAGGTATGTTTAATTGGTTCTTGGTAGGGATAAAACCCATGAGAAGCTGGGAGAATTATTTCACTAGATTGATTCGGAAAAGGTGAAACAATGAAATTGGTGTACATCGCCTTAAAATTAGGACGTTAGTGTTCATTAATTATTTAAACATAAAAATAAACTTTGTGCAAATTCTTACATATATTTTAATATAATTGTAAGCATTCAGCCTTCAGCATTTAGCATTTAGCATTCAGCATTCAGCATTCAGCATTCAGCATTCAGCATTCAGCATTCAGCATTCAGCATTCAGCATTCAGCATTCAATAGGCCAACGGCTGACGGCTGACGGCACCTCAAGTAGCGTGGCCAAAGGCCAACGGCTGACGGCTGAATGCTTACATATAATTTAATCATTAATTTTGTTAAATGCTAATTTGAGGTAACATAGAATCGGGAATCGGGAATCGGGAATCGGGAATCGGGAATCGGGAATCGGGATTTTCGGTAAGGGAAAAAACGGTAATTATTTTTGATAAATAAGTCTACAGTTATAGCTCCGCTTGACAGAGTTATTTGACAGAGTTAGGATAAGTAAGGATAGCAAAAGTGCTGAGATTAGGGTCAGCAAATAATTAAAATTAGATAATTTTGGATAGTTATATCTAGTATTTATTGATTACCGTTTTTTTTACATAACCCAAAATCCCTCTATAGTTGATTAACTCTTGCCTCTTGCCTCTTGCCTCTTGCCTTTCCCTACTCCCTACTCCCTACTCCCTTTCCTTAATATGAACATTACCATTAAAATCCCAGAGCTAAGCATAGAAGGAATGTAAGTATTCAGCCGTGAGCTTTTAGCTCACGCTATGCGAACAGCTGTCAGCTGTCAGCCTTCAGCTTAAAATAAACCTCTTTTGTAAACTTCTTTTGGTATAATTTAAGGTAAGCATATGCGCTACGCGTACGCTACTTGAGGTGCCGTCAGCTGTCAGCCGTCAGCTTAAGATCAACCTCAAACGGGAGAATTTAATAGTTCGAGATTTTGTAAGCATATGCGCGTAGCCGATAAGCTGAAAGCTGACAGCTGAAAGCTGATAGCTGACGGCTGAATGCTTACGAAGGAATTGACCTGAATCGACTAGAACGGGTACGCTTACAAGCAGCGGTGGAAGCATAATTATCCCGTTTGCTTAAGGTGAAGGGACTACCTCTAAATTGGCAAGATAGTACCAAGATTCCCACTGTACCAGTGAATTTAAACTTAACTAAAACCCACAATCCTACAGATATGGGTAAGGAAATTGCTCAGGCTATTTATAGAGGTATGGCGCAATGACAAATCTAGGAGTAAGTCGGACAAATCAGCTAAAACCGAGGAAGATATTACCTCTTTTCTCGACCACTTTCTGGCAGTTGTCCGACAATACAGTATCATCATTGCCTTGAAAAAAACCTAGTCTAAACCCTGCTATAAACTAGTTTTGGCGGACAGTTACACCGAGACTAGTGTTCAGTGTAAGACCCATTACACCCTTCGCGACTGATGGGTCTTACCCCAATGAATTTTATAAATTTTTATTAAGAAAATTCCGATTATTACACTTAAGAGACTAGTTTACTCTTTAATAAAATAAGATATGAAAATCCTAAGCATCCAGCCGTTAATCCCTCAACCTAAAAAACTGAGTGATAGCTGACTGCTGAAAGCTTACGGCTTACTAAAATTATTGACTAAGTAAAAAAAGATGGTAGCCCAATCAAGTTCTACATCCAAGGTCAATGTCAAAAACTTTAGCCGCTCAACACTGGGAGAGTTTGATGCCCCAGTAATTGAGGGGAGTTGGCCAGAAAATTTATCCGGTTATGTTTTTATTGTTGCTCCTTATCACCGAGAGAAAGAGCGTCATCTATTTGCCGGTGAAGGGGTAATTATTAAATGGGATCTCAAGAGTGATAATGGCAAAATCAAGGTTTACAGTAAAAGACTAAAAACCTGGGATAGTGTTTGGCATAAGATCCTCCCCATATACAATTTATCAAAAGGATTTTTTCCCGCAGTCATCAGTCCGTTAGGGGTGTCAGAAATTGCTAACACAGCCATTGTCAATATGAACGGCAGGCTGATATTGACGGCGGATGCAGGACGTTATTGGGAAGTCGATCCAGTCACCCTTGATACTATAACCCCAATCGGGTATTTTGACGAACATGTGGTTTCTGTTCCCCTATCATTCTTCCCAATGGTAGCCAATACAGCCCACCCATTAGTTGACCCTAAAACCAAACAACTGATTACTTGTGAGTTAAAATCTAAACCCAATCCAGGGGATTTATTCACTGATATGATCAGTGCTGTTTATATTACAACCTGGGATGGGGAAGGAACCTTAAAACACTGGGAATTAGAAGGAACAGTTCTGGAGGGGAGTCCTCATTCAGCGATAGTAACTGAAAAATGTATTATGATTCCAGATATGCCATTCCAAATGGGATTGGCAATGCTATTAGGAGTCAAGATTCCGCCTCTGAAAGCTTATCCAAAAACACAGATTTATATCGTTGATCGTGATGAACTCAAACCAGACCAGGAAACTGTTCCATCCCGTTTAGTCACGTTTGATGGGGATAGCTATCACTTCTTATGTAACTATCATCATATCGATGGCAATATCCATTTAGTTGGGATCCAGCAAGCAACAATTAGCCTCACTGAAGCCTTGCGACCGGATGATGTGAAACACTTTAGTGGTGAGAAGTATGATAAAGACTATTATGGTATCCCTTGGATGTTTGGTTTCGATCCTGGCGTTTTGCGCAAAGTGGTGATCCAAGATACTCAAGTGATTAGTGAAGAAACCTTTGTCCATCCAGGATGGTTTACCACAACCCTCTTCACTGCTGATCCACGAGAATTCTTGGCGGAAAAGGGATACTCTGCTCTCTATCAAGTTTATGCTGGATATTACCAACAGTTTATCTGTCGTCGTCAATATCTTAGTTTTCGGGATAGTAAAAACAGAGTTCTAAGGGATGATCAACTTCCTCAACAGGACTTACCTTCAGTTCTCGCTAAAATTCCTCTAGACACGAATTGGCAAGAACTGACTGAGCAGATCAAACAAGAACAGGAACAAAACCCTGACACCCATGTGTGTGATTTAGGCAAGGGATTGCTTGATTTTTATGTGTATCCTGTAGGAAGTATTTTAAATAGTATTCAATTCATTCCCCAAAACCAAGGGTATCTTTTAACTACTGTGTTGACCCCAGATAGCTTGGAGGCTTGGCTATTTACTGCTGATAATATCAGCAATGGACCAATTGCTAAAATTCGTCTCCCAGACAAGGTAACTTTTGGCTTCAGCTTACATTCAGACTATTTTGAGGAGGTGACTCCTGCTCCACGTACCTACAAAGTGAATAGACTAGAATCCGATTTACGGAGTATAATGGTAGTTCCTTGGGAATTTTTATTCAACCAACGCAAGGATATTTTTAATAGAAAGTAATATAGTAAAGGGAATAGGGAGTAGGGAGTCGGGAGTCGGGAGGTAAGCTATCAGCGCGTCGCGTATCAGCTATCAGCTTATGGGTTAAGTCCCAGCGTCGAAGCCTGTGCCACGCTACTTTAAATGCTTTTGAATAAAACAGGTAAGCTTTGGCCTATGGCCACGCTA
>NZ_JAAHHE010000261.1:0-8645 GCF_010692525.1 Moorena sp. SIO3B2 | reverse complement strand
CCACCGGCATACCGTCAAACAGAGGAATCACCCAAGTTCTACCCACCTTATAAGCCCCCTTAACTCTGCCCTTGCTCAGCAGGAAACGGACGCGAGTGGCAGAAACACCTAGTAATTCAGCGGCTTGAGCGGTAGAAATCATCATGGCGGTAAAACCATTGCTTTAACAATACTGTTATATTAACACAAATTCTCATAAAATGCAAGGGGTTAGAAAAACTATTGCATTGACACTATCTCTAGTTAGAGGGTGGTAAGTGTTTTAAAAGTTGTAAGAATGTTAAGGGTGGAAAGAGGGGTTAGAAAAAACTATTGCAGCGATGCAGCGCGGTCTTGGGGGTTTCCCCCACTCGCTATTGCATCAAGACACTGACGCACTATATTTGTCAGCAGCACACAAAAATGCGATCGCTTTTTTGAGAACCGGTATGCGATCGCTTTTTGAGAAGCAGTATGCGATCGCTATTTTGAGAACCGGTATGCGTACGCTATTTTGAGAAGCAGTATGCGATCGCTATTTTGAGAACCAGTATGCGATCGCTATTTTGAGAACCAGTATGCGATCGCTTTTTGAGAACCGGTATGCGATCGCTTTTTGAGAAGCAGTATGCGATCGCTTTTTGAGAACCGGTATGCGATCGCTTTTTGAGAAGCAGTATGCGATCGCTTTTTGAGAACCGGTATGCGATCGCTATTTTGAGAACCGGTATGTGATCGCTATTTTGAGAACCGGTATGTGATCGCTTTTTTGAGAACCAGTATGGGATTGGCCTACGGCCACGCTACGCGAACGCACCAAATACAACTAATACAATTCTCGTTACTGTTGCCAGCTCCAGTTCCTAATAGCAGTCGAAGTAAAGATTAAGACATCTTTCTGTTCCCTGCTCCTCTTCTCTCCTCCCACACTCCCCACACCTCCCACACTCCCCACCCTCCCCACACCTCCCACACACCCCACACCCCACACCCTACTCCCTACCCCCTACCCCCTACCCCCTACTCCCTACTCCACTTCACAACCAATTTCCCAACAAAATAAAAGCCGACCAGTAAAAGGGGTGACTAAATTCCGGCGTCTGCAACAGCTCCTGTTGAGCTTGACCCAGAGCTTCAGCCTTGGTAACTTTGCCTGTGGCTAACCTCTGATAAAAGTGAGTCATTAACTCTGCAGTGGCTAGATCGTCCACATACCAGAGACTGGCAATGGTACTGCGTGCCCCAGTACGCACTGCTACTCCAGCCAATCCCAAAGCCGCTCGGGAGTCTCCTGCCGCTGTCTGACAAGCACTGAGGACGAGTAATTCAATCGGATTTTTTTGCTTTTGATCCGCTGAGATCAGAGTATTTAACTCATTGAGATTGATTACGTCGTCCCAGGTCAGGAGAAAGGTTTCTTCAGCTACTGAACTGAATTGACCATGAGTGGCTAGATGGAGCACTTCGTACGCAGAGTTATTAACTTCTGTATTGAAGTTGGATTCAGTAAAGGATTCATTGAGTAGAATCAATGAGGGAACTTGAGCCATGATATTCTCTAATTCTTCCTTCACCCCAGGAAGTGCTCCTAAATTGGGACGATGGGGACGAGTTTCCGTGACTCCAGCAGCCAGAACTGAAACGTTTTCTCTGACATTGGCTTGAGAGTCGATTAATTGTAAACTAGGTGCTACCGCAATATTATATTTCTCGATAGCATAGTTTTCCCCGTCATAAAGCACAGACATGGGAATATTCCGCAGGGCTCCGTCTGGAATAAATACTAGGGTGAGGATGTTGCTGTTGGCTAGTTCCGCTTCAATGGGGGTGATTAACCAGTCGTGTATTGTTTGCAAGTTTTCCTTTTCAAGACCTCGCCAAGGGCTAGTAATAGTTCTCCAAGCCAAAGCCAATTGTTGTTCTATTTCTGTTTGAGGTAAGTTAGTGGTGATTTGGCGCAGAGGTTGCCCGGGCAAGGTGACAATTACTTCCAGGCGGTCTGGCAAGATAATGGTATAGAATATCGCGGCTTTTGGGTCTATTTCATCGATATTAACTGGTTTAGCATCTAGACAGGCATCCCTAAAAAAGTTGTCTAGTTCTGCTAGTTGCAGGGATTCAATCACATCTCGTGCTTGTTTGAGGTTTTCTTGAGATGCATTGGGTTCTAGGAGTAGTCCTACTAATTCTCGGTAGACTGGTTCGACACTTTCTCGAAACTCAAACTGAATATCGCTACTAATCGCGACTAGGTCGCTACGAATCGATTGCAGGGTTTGCACCGATTGAGAATAGGCCGCGATCGCACCTTTTTTATCTGCTTTTTGGTTGAGGATTCTGCCCAGTTGCCATTGCCATTGATAGGCTAAATCGGGAGCATTGACTTGTTGAGCAATTAGTAAGGCTTTTTCCGTTAAGTCTTGGGCTTCATCAAGACGTGATGCGTGTTCGTATAAGGTTCCCAAGTTACCAATAGCTTCAGCTTCCGCTCTTTTATCTCCCAACTCCCTAGCCAGCTTAAGGGCATCGGCGAGATAAGTAGCCAGGGAGTTGGGAGATTTGAGATTTGAGTTTTTACTTTTTGACAGGGTTTGGGCTAGATTAATTCTAGCACTTATTGCTGTTTGATTTGGAGATAATGTCGTTAAGGTATAGTCTATCCCTGACAATAACTTTCTGGCTTGTGACCACTCTTGTTTAGCTATCAATATACTTAGTTGATTTAATTGTCCCTGAATCTTAAGATCCGGTAAGGGAGATTCCTCCACAACCCGTTGATAGAAATCCATTGCCTCTTCTGTTTCCCCTTGTAATCTAGCTGTATCCCCCAAACTGAGTAGACTTTCAGCAATCAAAGTCTGATTTGGTAAGTTTTCGGCGATGGCTAAACTTTGTTGTAAAATTTCTTGAGAGTCTTGGAATTTACCCACTCGGCGCAGGATATTACCTAGGTATTGGAGGGCGGTACTTTTGAGTTTACTATCCGGTTGCTCTTGGAGAGTTTCCTTGATTTTATTTAACGTTTTATTAGCTTGATGATACAACCCTAATGATCGTAAGGCTTGCACTTGGTAAATCTGACTTTCTGTTAATCGATTTAGGTCTCCTAGGTCTTGGTAAATAGCACTAGTTTGCTTCCAATTTGATAAAGCTTGTTTGGCATCACCTAGAGATAAGTATACTTGTCCTTCCACTGACAAAATTTGGGCTTGTAATTCTTGACTTTCTTTGGTATTATGGAGTTGTGATAATTTGCTATAACTCTGGGATAGTATTTCTTGAGCTTGTTCCAACTTTCCCAAACGTTGATAAACTAAAGCTAGATTAACTAAGGAGTTAATCTCACCAATAATATCCCCACTCTCCCTGTAGTTACTAATAACTTGCTCCAACAACGGTATCGCCTGTTGATATTGCCCTGTTTCATAGAGGTGTTGGGCTTGTTGTCCTAGGGAATCGGGAATTAGGCGTTGCTGAATCTTCGAGTGAATGCGCGACCGTTTAGTCTTGTTAAAGCCCCCTAAATCATCCAAATTTGGGGGACTTTGGGAGTTTTGTTCCCCCCAGCGAGGGATTGCTCGCTGGGGGGCTAGGGGGGCAAAATTATACCCAAAATCAGCAGAATTTGATAAGGCTTTCCCGGATGGTAGTAAACAGGTTAATGCGATGGCAATTACAAATGATAGTTTTTTCATAATAATTAATTAAGGGAATTGGGAATAGGGAATAGTAATAATAGTTGATTAACTCTTGCCTCTTGCCTCTTGCCTTTCTTTCAGAGAGTATGTTCACCTTTTAAATAAAAATGCTATAGCAATTTTATATCCCATAAGGTACCTATTATCCCCCTAAATCCCCCTTAATAAGGGGGACTTTGAGGTTGAAAAGCGTACCTCATAACTACGATAAACGCTATATATTACTCTTCCCTACTCCCTGCTCCCTGCTCCCTACTCCCGATTCCCGAATGACAATCAAGATGGGGCAATATCTGCTCAACAGGAGTACCCCTAAACGGTTGCGCCGTCAGAATAATTGTGCCATCCTTGGCTCTGACCCAGCCTTGGGCTTCGATAATCACTTTTTTTTCTTGGGCAGGTTGAGGGCGTCTGACATTAGGTTGTTGCTGCAATTTTTGTCTCCTGGTGCTGGCTGAGCCAGGACGAGTTCTCCAGCCCACTGTTCTGTCGGTATTAATCACCGGATCTAATCGAGTCGGTGGTAAACCCCCTTTGCCGGTAATGGTAAAGGAACTGCCGCCAGCAATCCGATTATTCTCAAAGCCACAAAGGTCATTGGCGAGGATTGCTTCTGCATCGACTAGGCTTGCTGGTAATTCGGTTAAGCCTGAGGTGGGGTCTACGTCTGGGGTATTAAGGATTACTTCACCGCTGAAAGATGGGCCAAGGGTGGAGGTGGCGGTGATGTCATTGTCTGGAGTTAGACGATCCCGGAACTCTAAGCCAAAGATGCCTTGGGCATTAATCTCAACACGACCTCCTGGGCCAAATTCAGCATTGGCGGTGATGTCGCTATTTCCGAGACCGACTAGGGTATCAGTATTAATTTCTATATTTCCCCCATCAGTATTCTGGGCGTTAGTGGTAATGTTGCTTTCGTCGAGGAGTCGGATATCACGAGCTTCTAGGATAATATTGCCTTCTTTTCCTGCTGTTTCTGCTGTGATGATTCCTTTGTTGTCAAGGAAGATGGAGTTGGCATTAATCTCTACCCTGCCTGCTGAACTCCCCGGTTGAATGCTTCTAGCGCTAACTTCTGCTCCATCAGAGATTATTAACTTATCAGTGGTAATATTCAACAACTCTCCTGCATTTCCTGTTGCTTCTCGATTAGCTTGAATCAATAATCCGCTGGTAAACTCACCATTGGCTGATGTACCAATCACTTGAACAGAATCAGAGGCATTCACTCTCAAGGTTCCTCCGTTCCCTTCACCTCTTGTGTTAGCGCTAACTTGTCCTCCATCTTGAACAAGTAACTTCCCAGTAGTAATACTTAAATTTCCAGCTTTTCCTATCCCTTGAGTTTGAGTAGACAAGACGCTGGGAAACTCAGCACCAATTACTTGAACTTCAGAGGCGTTCACACTCAAGCTTCCTGCGTCTCCTTCACCACGAGTAATAGTATCCACTTGTCCTCCATTCTGAAGCAAAAAAAAGTCAGTGTTAATCAGAATGTCTCCCCCATCTCCCGCACCAGAAGTGAAAGCAGAGAGGCCGCTAGGAAATCGAACTTGAATCAACCCATCAATAACTTTCACAGACTCAGAAGCATTCACAGTCACGTTTCCTGCCTTTCCCTCTTCAAAAGCGTTACTTGATAGGTTTGCTCCATCCCTAAGGGTCAACTGACGAACATCGATGGTTATATCTCCACCGGGTAATGAGGTGAATGTGCTTGCTCTAACGATAGAGGTTCTACCAATATCTAACTGTGAACCCCGGATGGAAATTGCGCCGTCACTGTCTTGGGCAGCCAGGTCATTTTCTTCTTCAACGCTGGTACTGATAAAAGACCTCAGTATTCCGATATCCCGAAAGTTCTCAATACCTTCGTATCCCAAAACCCAACCTTTCCCTTTTGGTGTCAAACTTACCATACCTGGACCAGCAACACTACCCAGTTCAATCCGTCCACCTCGTGCTTCTAGAAAAAATCCTTCTAAGGTAATATCGCTTCCTACAAGAGCTAAGGTTTTACCCGGTTGCACTCTTAGCCCTAGTCCTTGAAAGAAACTCTGGACACCACTAATTCCTTGTGCCCTAATACTGCCTGAGTTTTCTCCATATTGCAAACCAAGAGGCCCCTTAATCGTTAACAGAGGTGGAGCATCTGGGTTGGTGGCGCTGAATTGAAAACCATTGTCAAACACCACGCTGTTGGCAGTACTCCCAAAAAATGAGCCTCCCAAATCTAGGCTGCTATTGGGACCAAAGACAATACCGTTGGGATTTATCAGAAATAAGTTAGCATTTCCCAACACTCCCAGAGTCCCTAAAATATTGGAAACATTACCTCCAGTTACCCGACTCAGGATGTTCTCAATTCCAGCCGGATTAGCAAAATAAACCCGTCCCATCTCACCCACATTAAAATCTGAAAAGCTGTGGAAGAGATTACTGTCTCTAATCGCGCCACCTTCAATTAAATCTGCTAGGGCACCCTTAATAGTCACATTGGGCGTTACCACAGACCGTTCATTACCGAGGGTATTATCTGGAGTAATTTGCCCTAATGCGGTAGTTGCAGCCAGTAGAGAACACAGAACAAAGGGACTTGCTTGCAGAAGTCCGTAAACCACAGCTTTCATGTTAATCAATCAAAATGCTCCCGATGTCTGGGATTATTTCATAAAATACCTGTTGATTCTGTTAAGTTTTATTAGGTAGGGTGGGCAAAGTAATCTATTCGTGACGAATCAAAACAAGCAAACGGTTTTTCCGTAAGCATTCAGCCGTCAGCTGTCAGCCGTCAGCTAAAGGCTCACCCTGGGCGAACAGCTTTTTGGCACATGCCACAAGCGCTGTGACTTTACTCAGATTAAACTTTTGCTTACCTGTTTTATTCAAAAGCTGTTCCCTTAGCTTGCCGATAGCCCATAAGTAGGGTAGGGTGGGCAACGTAATCATTTAGTGACCAATCAAAAGAAGCAAACTGTTTTTGCCCACCCTACAAGCTGAATCCTTAGCTGACTTGCCGATAGCCCATAAGTAGGGTAGGGTGGGCAACGTAATCATGTAGTGACCAATCAAAATCACCAAACTGTTTTTGCCCACCCTACTCAAAGTAGAGTAGGGTAGGGTGGGCAACGTAATCATGTAGTGACCAATCAAAATCACCAAACTGTTTTTGCCCACCCTACAAGCTGAATCCTTAGCTCACCTTATAATCAGAAATCGTCTCAATCCACACCCTAGCCCCACATTTTAATGGATCATCTGGACGATACATCACCCGACAGGGGCCATTGACTTCTACCGTATGACCGTAAGTATTTTTAGAACCCCGTTTCACCGTGATCACAGGGTTGCGCTCCCCGCTCTTGAGATTTTGGCGAATTACCTTCTGATTAACGTGAATCACAGCCTTAGTGTACTCCGTGCGCTTTGACCAATTCCGCTTCGGTCCGCGAGTACCAGGAGTGACCACCGGCATACCATCAAACAGAGGAATCACCCAAGTCCTACCCACCTTATAAGCCCCCTTCACTCTGCCTTTGCTCAGCAGGAAACGGACGCGAGTGGCAGAAACACCTAGTAATTCAGCGGCTTGGGCGGTAGAAATCATCATGGCAGCAAAACCATTGCTTTAACGTTACTGTTAACTTAACACAAATTCTCATAAAATGCAAGGGGTTAGAAAAACTATTGCAGCGATGCAGCGCGGTCTTGGGGGTTTCCCCCACTCGCTATTGCATCAAGACATTGACACTATCTTTAGCTAGAGAGTGGTAAGGGTGGTAAGAGGGGTTAGAAAAACTGTTGCATTAACGCTATAGCAGAAGTCAGAAGTCAGAAGTAAAACTATTGCTATACTTAGCTTTGAGACTTTTGTCATGTCCTAACTGCCCTGGCGACTGCTATATCTGAGTTTAGGGGTTTTAAGGGTGGTAAGAGAGGAAAAAGTTTAAAGGGTCACAAAAACTGTTGCACTGACACTATCTCTAGCTAGAGGGTGGTAAAAGTTGTAAAGGTTGTAAGTGTGGTTTTAGTGGGAAAAGGGGTCAGAAAACTGTTGCACTGACGCACTGATGAGCAGCCCATATTGCGATCGCGTAGCGGTGCCTGCGGCACATCGCAGAGAACCGGTATGCGATCGCGTTTACAGAACCAGTATGCGATCGCGTAGCGGTGCCTGCGGCACATCGCGTTTACAGAACCAGTATGCGATCGCGTAGCGGTGCCTGCGGCACATCGCAGAGAACCGGTATGCGATCGCGTAGCGGTGCCTGCGGCACATCGCAGAGAACCGGTATGCGATCGCACCAAATACAACTAATACAATTCTCGTTACTGTTCCGATCTCCCCATCTCCCCATCTCCCCATCTCCCCATCTCCCCATCTCCCCATCTCCCCACTCCCGATTACCGATTACCAATAGTTTCTCTAAAAGCTGGACGTTGAGACAAACGCATCACATAATCAGCAACAGCTGGATACTCCTTCAAATCCAAATTTACCAGTATTTTGGCATAAGCTAAATAAGACCCTACTGCAATATCCGCCACACTTAAATTATCCCCTAACAAAAACGGTTTATCGGTTAATATTTCATTTAGTGGCTTCAACAAACGGGGCGTTTCTTTCTCCCGTCTATCGTCCAAAAACAATTCTAGTCCTAAGGTAGCATTAGCAAACAACACCCACTGCACAATGTCTGACTGTTCTTCCAGAGAACTAGGGGTTTCTCCATACTTATTAGCTAGGTAAACCAAAATTGCTCCCGACTCCCAAAGTTTGAAGTCCCCATCTACAATTGCTGGCACCTTCCCCATCGGATTAATCGACAGGTATTCCTGCTGTTTATGCTCTCCAGCTTTCATATCCAGCAAGATATACTCATAGGGCACTCCCAACTCCTCAAGATACCACTGCACAATCGCAGCTCGGCTCCGAAGAGCACCATAAAGTTTTAGTTGTGCAGA
>NZ_JAAHHE010000260.1:0-8670 GCF_010692525.1 Moorena sp. SIO3B2 | reverse complement strand
GATATTAAAAATAAAAAGCTTACTTTGCTTTGTCCTCCTACTCTATGCAGTCAATACAAAATAAATTAAAAAGCTAAGAAAAATCTTATAGAAAAAATAAAAATATTTCAACACTACTTTCAATCATAAAATTTTAATCAAGAGATTGGCAATCTCCTGGCTATAGTTGAAAGTTACCCTATGATTGAAAACGCTAATCAAATATCAGCAATTGAATTATTGAATTCAGAGGGTAAAGTGAAATCGGTTAAGCAAGAGGAGATTGAATAATTTAACAATTACTTTGATATCCAGTATGTTTTAACAGAATGGCCAGAATCTATTTTGTTAGATAGTGCTTTTACCGGATATGTCACATTTCTGAAACTGACTAAAAACAGCGCTAATAAATGGACTGTATATAAATTAGATACATTTGTCAACCCGGAATTTAAGCCATTGCTAATTTGGAAGAAATTCCATTGGATATTCTTGATATTTGTCCAGGGGTTGCTCCTCTGCTTGCTGCGGTTTTAAAAAGCGATAAAAATGAAGAACTTAAATCAGGTAAAACTAGAGCTAGAAACAGCATCAAATCTAATGATTGGAGCCGGAGCAGTAATGAAATTAGCGGGAAGTTACAGTAGAAAAGAATATCAAGAGCAAATTCTCCCCACAATGAAGCCGCCTAATCTGAAAATCGATGGATTTAGTGGGCTAATGTCTTGGGACCATGCCTATCTAGTGACATTATGGAAGCAGAACAAAAAAAACTTCCAAAATTTACCGCTATCCCTTCAACCTCAGTACGAAAAATTATTACTAGCATATAAAATGATGGCATCATCCCATAGGAAGATTTGTAGCAAGTTTGGCGGTGGAGAAGTAGGCGGGAGTGTGAAGCATCCAACGAAAAATGCTTTGTTAGCTCTGGAGAAGATTGTTCAAGCTCGCTGGCAGATGATATAGCAGTCGCCAGGGCAGTTAGGACATGACAAAAGTCTCAAACCTAAGTAAGCGCAAGAGTTTGACTTCTGACTTCTGACTTCTGACTTCTGACTTCTGCTATAAATCCCAGTCATAAATCAGTACATGAATGCATGGAAATGATGAATGATCCACGTGAATTGATCCAAACTGGATTTAAAAATCATCTTCAGCTTCTCTTAAGGACTTTTAACCTAGAACTATAGTAAGCCTAAATGAGTTGCCCAATCCCTCCAGATCGTTCATTTTTTTGCAACGGAATCCTAACAGTAATTTATAAAGTAAATCTTAAGACCCCTCAATCATACATAACCAAAGATATTATCACTATAACTAACAACTGAGAGCTGATCACAATCAATAGCCCTGATCAAAGATATGCATTTTTTAATTAATAGCTGAAATCAATTTCCAGTATAGCTTTAAGCCTGGCTATAGCCCTTTAACGGCTCCTTCAAGTTTACAAAACTTAAATCTAAAATCTTAATCGCACCACGGCAGATCATATTACACTGATGGAGTCAAAAGACTAAAAACGGGGAATTGAATATGTCAGATATGGATCGAGACGGTCGGCTGTGGCTGATGAAAGACTTGTATGGTATGAAAACAGTCCCACCAGCTCAGGACTATAATGCCTTTGTCAAAGCGGTTCTGATCTGTGCAAAAGGAGATGGCGTCCTGACACCAGAAGAAAGAAACTGGGTTGTTGGCCGTTCTGCCTGTTATAATACCAATACCGAGTATGACATGGCAAAAAATTACCCGGCAGATCAGGATCTACTTGAGGTTCTTGCCCAAGCCCCCACTCTAGACAAAAACGGTCGTCGTGCGATTATTTATGCGGCCATTAAGGCTTGTGCTGCTGATGCAGAATATCATCCGGATGAACAGGCATCAGTCCACAAAATGGCCAAATATCTTGGCATTGAAGAAGATGTCGTTAATCAGATTGAGGAAATTTGCATGTCCGAAGCCAAGATGCGAGAAAAACGGATTGCCGTAATGTTCCCGGAAGGCATCCCTTATTAGACTTGTTGTTGTTAGTGGCTGATCCCAGGATTGGCGATCGCAATCAATGCTTGGCGATCAGGAGTACCTCGATCGAGAGTAATTATGTTGTTGAATCCGTTACATTTCAACAACATAATCGCGCTTAGATCAAGACGTAAGCATTCAGCCGTCAGCCGTGAGCTTTTAGCTCACGCTACTTGAGGTGCCGTCAGCTTGTTGGCACAGGCTTTGGCCTTGGCCTTTCGGCCACGCTACGCGAACGACCCTGGGACTTCACTCAACATTATTCCAATGCTTACTTGTTGTCTTGATGCAGTCGCTCATGGGGGAAACCCCCGCGTGAAGGCGCTGCATCGCTTATTCAAAAGCTGTTCGCGTAGCGTGCGCGTAGCGCATGAGCTGAGAGCTGAGAGCTGAGAGCTGAGAGCTGAGAGCTGAGAGCTGAGAGCTGAGAGCTGATAGCTGATAGCTGAGAACTGAATACTTACATCAAGACAGATATGAATGTTGGGTAGAATGGCACTGAAATAAGGGTAGTTGAAAAAGCTCCAAGGCTTGGTATATAAGCATTTAAACAAATGACGATCTCAAGAGTGCTCGAACCAGAAGTAATGGATACTTGGGAAGATGCCGTTGAGTACGACTCGATGGACTTCACTGAGGTAAACACAGCTTTTGCCCAACTTGCGCTAGAATTAGGACCCCAAGCGGGTTTAGTCCTGGATGTGGGCACCGGAACAAGCCGCATTCCGATTATAATTGCCCAGATGCGGCCTCAGTGGCAGATATGGGCGATCGACCTCTCGGAAAATATGCTCAAAGTAGGCGCACAGAATGTAGAGGATGCCGGGTTGCAAGAACAGATTAAACTGGAACGGGTTGATGGCAAGCAGATGCCTTATCGAGATAGTATGTTTGACATGGTAATTTCCAATAGCATCGTCCATCACCTACCAGATCCCCTGCCATTTTTCCGGGAAGTAAAGCGACTGCTAAAACCAGGGGGCGGCATTTTGCTGCGGGATTTAATCCGCCCCGCTGATGTGGCGACAATGGATGCTTTGGTTGCTAGGATCTCAGGGGAGTACAATCAGTATCAGACCCAGTTATTTCGGGATTCTCTCCATGCTGCTTTGACTCTCGACGAGGTCAACCAGATGGTTTTAGAGGCTGGGTTATCAGGGGTCAGGGTTTATCAATCTTCTGATATACATTGGACAGCGGAACGTCCTTACCAGCAGATGCTTTTGTAGAGAGTCCCCAGAGTGCATCTTGATAATTATTTCGTTCTGTGAAGCGACCGTTATGAAATGGGGAATTTTTGAATCGAATAGCGATCGCAGTGTTACTTTAGGGGCTCGGCACCTCTCGATCGAAGACGTGGTCAGCGTGGCCCGTTATGGAGCGCAGACGCACCTGAGCCAAAATCCCAAGATTTGGCAGGGCGTGCAAGCCTCGGTTGACTATATCAGCGAGGCGCTGGCTGCCAACGAGCCCATTTATGGGGTGACCACTGGCTTCGGGGGAATGGCAAATACTGTAA
Organism: Moorena sp. SIO3B2; assembly: GCF_010692525.1. Taxonomy (NCBI): domain Bacteria; kingdom Bacillati; phylum Cyanobacteriota; class Cyanophyceae; order Coleofasciculales; family Coleofasciculaceae; genus Moorena; species Moorena sp. SIO3B2. The sequence goes on along the minus strand of NZ_JAAHHE010000260.1, from coordinate 5,147 downwards.
TTTCCCCCGAAAAGGCTACTGAGTTGCAAAACAATATTCTATGGTATCACAAAGCCGGAGCCGGAAAGCGCTTACCCTCTGAGGCTGTCCGGGCGGCGATGCTGTTGCGGATTAACTCTCATTTGCATGGAGCATCTGGCATCCGCCGGGAACTGATCGAACGCATGCAAATCTTTCTCAATGCTGGCGTGACGCCCTACGTCTACGAATTGGGTTCAATTGGAGCCAGCGGCGATATCACCCCCTTGACGGACATTACCGGAGCCTTAGTCGGTGTGGATCCTGCTTTCAAAGTGGACTTCAACGGCGAGGAGATGTCTTCGGTTGAAGCCCTCAAGCGGCTGAACTTGCCTCGGTTGAGCCTGGAGCCGAAAGAAGGACTGGCAATGGTAAACGGAACCTCCGTGATGACAGGCATGGCGGCTCTGTGTGTTAGCGAGGCCCAAGTATTGCTAGCCCTGGCAATGGGAACCCATGCCCTGCTGATTCAAGGGTTAGGGGGTACAAATCAGTCGTTTCATCCGTTTATTCACGCCCTTAAGCCCCACAAGGGTCAGATTTGGGCGGCAGCGGAAATGCTACAATTGCTTTCGGGCTCCAGTTTGATCCGGGACGAGTTGTCTGGCGGGGCCTCCCACCAGGGCAATGCCCCGATCCAAGACCGCTATTCCCTGCGCTGCTTGCCCCAGTACCTCGGACAAATCGTCGATGGCTTGAAAGAAATTACCGAGCAAATCGAAGTCGAAATTAATTCGGTTACGGACAATCCTTTAATTGACACAGAGGGTCATACCAGCTATCACGGCGGGAACTTCCTGGGTCAGTACGTGGGCATGGCAATGGATCGCTTGCGCCATGTTCTGGGTTTGACGGCTAAGCATCTGGACGCGCAAATTGCCTTGGTAGTAGCACCGGAATTTAGTAATGGACTTTCCCCTTCTTTGGTGGGCAATTCTGCAAATCTTGTCAATATGGGCCTCAAAGCGCTGCAAATTACTGGTAACTCGATTATGCCCCTGTTGACGTTTTATGGAAATTCCCTGGTCGATCGCTTCCCGACTCATGCAGAACAATTCAATCAAAATATCAACAGTCAAGGGTTTGGCTCGACCAATTTAACCCGGCAATCCCTGGAACTTTTCGAGCAATATATGGCTGTTTCCTTGATGTTTGGGGTGCAAGCCGTTGACCTGCGAACGTCCATAGTAGCCGGTCATTACGACGCGCGGGAGTGTTTGTCCCCGGAGACGGTTCCTCTGTACGAAGCCGTGCGGGAAGTGGTAGGCAGGCCGCCAAGTTTTGAACGTCCTTATATCTGGAACGATTGCGAACAATTTCTGGATATGCACATTGCCCGGTTGGCCAACGATTTGACCTCCGGTGGTCGGCTTGCACGGGCGGCTAACAACATTTTGTCCCGCTTGAAAGGTTAATTACTTGAACTCTCCACGGGTTGAAACCGCGTGGATTCTAAGCAGATATCGCTTCGCGGGTTAAAACCACGCGAAGCGATGCTTCACGATACGATCTAGATAGAGAGCTTAGATTGTATCGTTGTGGCAGGTTCAAAACTGCCCTACAGACCTCGGCTAGGGTTTTCCCTAGCTGTGTCTCTACTTTGCGCAAAATATTACAGGCTCCATTGCAATCGGCGTTAATCAATTCACCTTTTCCAGACAGGTATTGCCCACGCCTTACTCGCTTTCCGCTTTCCTTCCACCCCTTGGGTTTTTCACCAAGTGTAGGCAAAAAATCACGGTCTAAAAAGCTAGCTTTGCTGGTGTAGCTTTCTTCGGTTTCAATGAACTTGATGCCGTATTCGACGCACAGCTGTTCTATTCGTTTCTTCAGTTTAGCTGTAGGGATTTGAACAAATTGCTGATTGTTCTTTTTCCCAATATTAATGCTATCCTTGCTCCTTTTGTTCCAGCCAAACACTACTGTACTGACTTGGTTCCTCAGACACCAATTTATTACGAACCTAGCGGCCTTGTTTACTTTATCGCGCATTTGTCGGTTGCGCTTTTCAGTTAACTTAGCAAGGTTGTCGTCCCAGTAATCCTGAGTTTTCCCCTTTTTGATCCCAGCTACCTGTTTGTTGTACCACTGATTTTGAGACTTAATGCTTCTCCCATCTATGATGAAAGATTTCCCAGTGTTTGCTACGCAGGTTAACCAGTTATTGAGTCCCGGATCTATTCCCAGTACATTTCCTGTCTGCTTTACTGCTTCAGGAGTTGGTCGTTCATAGACAAACTCTAGATAAAAACATCCATTCCTTGGAACAAAGCGATACTCTTTGATGGATTTGTGATCAAGGTTGGAAGGCATCGGAAGAAAGAAATGGTCTATCCCAAACCAAGCTTTAATCTGCTTTCCTAAAGTGAATTTGAGTTGACCTTTTATTAGCTTTACCCACCGAGCCGGATAACTGACTACAGTCATCCCTCCTTTTTTCCGGTATTTAGGAACCCTAGGTTTGTTTGCCAGTTGTCCTTTTTTGTACAGTTTACTTAGAGCCTTGTAAGATTTGAAGGATTCGATCACCCCATGCAAGGTTTGCTGGGCGCAGGCTGATCTCATTGCTTTGAAGTGGACATTCGTCTTCATTATTTTGTCCAGGTCGGCATTAGTGAGATATTTCCCGGCCTTAAACAATACCTGACGACAATAATATATTCCGCAATTTGTTAGCTTGTTTGCCTCTGAAGAAATAAACTCTATTATCGCTTTATTATCAGCGTTTGTGGTTATTAGGTGTTGTTGACAACCGTACATTTTGCATCGACCTTTTTGCTGTGTTAATTTAATTGTATACTACTACAATTAAATTGTCAACAATATGCCAGAACAATTCAAAAATAAAGTAGGCCGACCCAGTATACACGGTGAGCGAAAAAAGACTTACAGCGTCAAAGCAACAAAGGTCGCCTGGGATAACTTGAAAAGGATGGCAGAATCGAATGGCCTTAGTCTTTCCGAATACATAGAGTACTTAGGAAGAAATGAACGACTTCCTTGATATATGCGAATGCCGGGATTAATCCCGGCACGCTCCGGAGACGAAACCTTAGAATAAGGCAGCCTTAATCATGGAGGCGCGCTTTCCATAGGCGAATTAAATTCGCCATGGGTCGCGCCTCAAAGTTTTAACCTTTTTCCCATAACCGACCAACCATAAAGGCTGCCTTATTCTTGCGGTAACTTCTAACCACGCCCACCTAATAAATTAGGTGGCTAACTCTCGCTCGTTATTTCGCTGTTTGGAGTTGCTCTGAAGATGATGCCGTTCGCGATCAGGGGAAACTCCAACAGTGCGATCATTCGATCTTGTCGGATGCGTTAGCTGAGGAGGGGTTTGGGGAGCTATAACTCAGATCTTGCACCAAAAAAAAGTGGGCGTGAACAGAAACGGCTGAAGTGGTTGTGATGAAAGGATTAGACCAGGTTTTCTGTCTCAAGAGTAGAGCTTTTAGCAATACTCAAAAAAAATCTCTACTTAACCTAATTCATTCGAGCAGATGATCAGGTTTTTTTATGATGATAATAGCAATAACAATAACTTGATTTTGTTTAAAAGTTGTAGTTAAAATCTAAATTCAATTTGGTATAATTGCCGAAAAAACTTGTAAAAAGTTCAGGAACTTGGTAACATATTTTTATGGTTAAAATGGAGCACGATGACCACCAATCAGATTCTATCCCAAGCAGAACAATTAATCTCAACCTTGAAACAACTAATGCCAACCATTTATCAACAAGAAACTCTCGAATCGATTTTGGGTTTGTTTCTGTGTGGTCAAGGTAATAGTGTTCCTCATCATTGTCAAACTAAATCGGAAAGTGCCCTTAGTCGTTTCTTCAATTATTGTCTTGATGCAGTCGCTCATGGGGGAAACCACGGCAGTCGCTCATGGGGGAGACCCCCAAGACCGCGCTGCCTCCCCAAGACCGCGCTGCATCGCTATCAATGGCCAACCCGTGCTGTAATTCGTACAGTTCGCTCTTTAATAGTGAATTTGATTCTTTCTCATCGAACCAGAGGACGAAAACCGATTTTACAAGTAATGGTGGATTTAACTACCAAAGAATTGGTAGGCAAGTTTCCAAACCTAGGAAATTTAGTGCGAATTTATAACCACAAAAAAGGTTTACACATTGTGATTATGTATTTAGTACTAGGTCCCTGGCGTATTCCTGGCCTTTCGGCCACGCTACGCGAATGGAGTTTCAGGATTTATCGAGGTAAGGGCACTCCCTCTCCATCACAATTAGCACAGAAATTATTGAACAACTTACCCAAAGTACTCACCAGAAATTTTCAGGTATATGTATTAGGTGATACGGCTTTTAGCACGATAAAATTTATTAATCAAGTGCGTAATCAATCCCATTCTACTATTTTAGGTATTAGCAAAAGTCGTACTTTGGCTGTTCGCGTAGCGTGGCCTTTTGGCCATGGTCGTAAGGTGTCACAAATTAAAACTCGTGGCCAACAAGTTTACCTCAAAGGTTTAGATTTTCCCGTATTTTTATCATGGGTTTGGCTGAAACGAGATGGTAAGAGAGTCCAAGGTTTTGTGATTTCAACTAAGGCGATGAAAGGAAAAACAATTGCTCGTTGGGGAAGGCGTAGATGGCAAATTGAGGGATTTTTTAAGACGGTTAAACATCGTTTTAGTTTACATCGTTTTGGACAAAAGACTTTGTTGGGTGTTTATCGTTGGTTGATTTTATCTTTGATTTCTTATTTATTGGCTTATTGGGTTTATTTACATTTAGGAGTCATGGATAAGTTAGATTGGTTTTATTGTGCCCAACAGGCACTTATTTTACTTTTTCCTCATGTTTGTTTTATTGGTCTTTTGAATCATTTTGATACACTTATACCCTGGTTACATCAGCAAGGTTTTGATTTTTTTCTGATGAGGTGCAAGATCTGAGTATAAGCCCCGCAGGGTAAGCGCAATAAAAATTGAGCCAAAATGTGATATAGGGCAAGGATGATGACCATGTTAAGCCTTGATTCTCAGGACTATCGCACTGTTTTATCAATATTGTTGATAATAATGCCTCCTGATTTATTCTTGCCCTTACCCTGGTTCTCTAAGGACGTTTCAGCGCTAGGGTTAAGCCGTCAGCGATCG
>NZ_JAAHHE010000026.1:47837-68238 GCF_010692525.1 Moorena sp. SIO3B2 | reverse complement strand
TTATGAGGTTGAAAGTTGAACGCGATGGACGCGCGTCCCGCTTTCAGCGATCGCGTGGCCTTTTGGCCAAGGTTAGTAAGTTGAAGGTTTAAGGTTAGTAAGTTGAAGGTTAGTAAACAGCTAGAGAAAATGTCGCAGAGTCTACCAAAAACTCTGATTATTTGTTAAACTTAAATTACGGTAACACCGACAGGGATTATTATGTAACTTAAATTAAAGCCGAAAACCAAGGGTTTAGTAGTTGCGCTCTCTATCCCGGTGTTAGACTTTTTTGACATTTTTATGGCGCTCGCGGGATATTCCGTCAGAGAAGCGCGGAGATACCCCCTGGATGCTATTGCATCTGGCATTGGCGAGCCAGAATTTGCCTTTGGTAGGTTTTGGTAGCTAAAAAGTATCGGTTATTAACAGTGATTAATCCTTGGTGGGCAGTGCCTAGCAACCCGATGGTAAGCACATCAATCTCCTAGTCAAAGCCTAGGCAATTCCCGGTAACTCCTGGAAATCGCCAGCTAGGATGCAGACTTAGTTTTCTACGTTGGTTTGGTTATGACACCCAAGAGTGAACTCCAGCTCTTGGCTCTGTCGCTAATCATTAAGACAAAGGCAAAATGTGTGATTAGCCTAACAAGCCATTTCAACATTGTCGTTCGCGTAGCGGGACGAAGTCCGGAACACATTACCGAATTGAGTTGCACTAATCATGCAGAATTACGTATTCGTTATTGACACAAACAAGCAACCATTAAACCCTATTCCACCAAAGAAAGCTCGCCGGTTATTAAACAAAGGTAAGGCTGCCGTTTTTAGGATGTACCCGTTCACAATCATCTTAAAGACTGCGATTCGGCAAAGCCGACGCTGCGCGAACAATAATCCAAGCATCTCACCTTGTCAAATAAAGATTGACCCTGGTAGTAAGGTAACTGGATTTGCCCTAGTCCAAAACAACCAAGTTATTTGGGGAATGGAATTAGAGCACAGAGGAGGATTAATTAAGAAAAAACTAGAGTCTAGAGGCGCTGTAAGGCGTGGGAGACGTAACCGCAACACCCGCTACAGGAAACCCATATTCCTTAACCGTAAGCGTCCAGAGGGATGGCTTCCACCTAGTCTAGAACACAGAATTTTGACTATTCAGACTTGGGTAAAACGATTGATTAAATTCTGCCCAGTCAATGAGATTTGGGTCGAAAGGGTTAAGTTTGACACCCAAAAAATGCAAAATCCTGAAATCAGTGGCATTCAGTACCAGCAAGGAGAGTTAGCCGGATATGAGGTTAGAGAGTACTTACTTGAAAAATGGGGAAGAGAATGCACTTACTGTGGTAAGCAATCCGTTCCATTGCAAATCGAACACATTCACCCAAGGTCACTTGGTGGAAGCGATTCGGCTTTGCCGACGCTACGCGAACGCGTAAGTAATCTTTGTTTGGCTTGTGAAAAGTGTAATCAACGCAAAGGTAACAAGCCTATAGAAGACTTCTTAAAAAAGAAGCCAAGTCTACTGCAAAAAATCAAATCTAAAGCTAAGCAGCCATTAAAAGATGCAACAGCAGTAAATGCAACTCGGAACAAGTTAGTTAAGGTACTTCAATTAATCAAGGTTGTGGTCACCGGAACGGGAGCGCAAACCAAATACAACCGGACTAGATTAGAACTACCTAAGCAGCACTGGATTGATGCCGCTTGTGTTGGGGATATTGAGACCTTAGTGTTGAGAACCTCTCAGCCGCTGTTAGTCACTTGCAAGGGACCCGGAGGGAGACAGAAAGCAGCACTTAACAAATACGGTTACCCCATCAGACACAATCCATTAAAACCAATCAAAGGCTGGGTTACTGGGGACATAGCCAAGCATCAAAAACTAGGAATAGGTAAAGTCACCCCTAGAAGCAAAGGAAGCTTTGGATTTACCCCGTTAGGAACCAAGGGCTACAAAAGTTGCAAACCTCAAGATATATCGGCAATATACCGAAAAGATGGATACACTTATAGCTTTTGCTAGTATCTGCCGAGATTTACCAGGGAATAGTTGTCCTGGAAGTTCCTGTCTGATGCACTGCCCACCCTACATCTCTCCCCCGACTCCCGACTCCCGACTCCCGACTCCCGACTCCCGACTCCCGACTCCCGACTCCCGACTCCCGACTCCCTATTCCCTATTCCCTTAATAACCAATTCAAGTAATCACAATATCCAATTCCGAAACCCCATACTCCCGGGCTTTAGCACACCGTTCAATATAAAGTTCAACCACCCGGTCTTGGTGATTACTCTGTAAAAGTTCCTCAAAAATCTGTTGCGCCTGAGCAAAGTCTTCTTCTACATAATAGGAAACTGCTTCCTCAAACCGAGGAGTCGTGTCGGACTTGAAAGCAATCAAATCCTCAGGATTAGCATCATACACTTCAAAGATTTCCACTGGTTGACTTTTACCCTTCACATTGACTCGCCCTAGACGCCGATAATGATAACTGTCTCGATTATCCAGATCAGTCAAGGTGGGTTTACTAATCAAAATCTCTGCTCCATAAATCTTGGTTAAACTTTCCAAACGGGAGGCCAAATTTACAGTATCAGCAATCACGGTTGTATCCATCCGTTCAGATTCCCCCACTGTACCTAAAATTAAACTCCCCTTGTGCAAACCAATACCAATCGCAATCGGTTCATAACCACTATTGTTCCGATGGGAGTTATAACTATAAACTTGCTTTTGCATCTCAATGGCTGCCTTTAGGGCATGATCAGCCTTTTCGGGAAACAACGCCATCACCGCATCACCAATATATTTATCAATGAAGCCGTTATAATTACGAATCACTGGACTGACTCGACTTAAATAGTCATTGATAAAATTAAAATTGTCTTGCGGTGACATCCTCTCTGATAAACTAGTAAAGGAGCGAATATCCGAAAAAAGTACCGTCATCTCTTTTTGGACATAGTCCCCTAATTGGACATCAAGAATACTTTCCCTTTCTAAAAATTGCAGAAACTCCCGAGGCACAAAGCGTCCATAAGCTACATTAATTTTGGCTAACTGAAGATGGGTCTTAATTCTTGCTAGCAATTCATTCTTGGATATGGGCTTAGTTAAATAATCATTCGCTCCTGCTGCAAATCCTGCTACCAAATCTGAGATCTGATTTTTAGCAGTTAACAATACTACGGGTAGTTCATTCGGTAGAAATTTATCACGGATTTTTTTGCAGAACTCATAGCCGGTCATTTTCGGCATCATAATATCCAGTAAAATCAAGTCTGGTCTGCATCCTTGGCAAATTTTTGTGAATGCATCTAGGCCATTAACTGCTTGAATAATATTATAGTTGTGCAGAGAAAGATGGTTGACCAAAACCTGAAGATTTACTGGTTCATCATCTACAATCAAGATGTTAAATGCTTCGACGGTTGGTGATGATAGGTTCTGATCAGATATCAGGTGATCAGATATCAGGTGATCAGATATCAGGTGATTAGACATCAGGTGATCAGATATCAGGGGTTCAGAGTCATTTGCCATCGCCAAATAATTCTGAACCTGGGAAACTTCCTCTTGCTGTTTCCTCTCTACTTTACCTGTTGATATCGGTAGGGTGAAACTAAACTGTGAGCCAAGGTTTGGGGTAGACTCCACATCAATATCTCCGCCGTGGAGCTGCACCAGTTTTTTAGTAACCGCTAAACCTAACCCCACTCCTCCATATTTCCTATTAATGGAGCCATCCCCTTGTTCAAAAGCTTCAAAAATTCGGTCTAATTTATCAGGTGGTATACCAATACCTGTATCAGAAACGGTAATTTTTAGATAAGAATTTACCACCTCTGCTGACACTTTAATCGTACCACATTCAGTAAATTTAATGGCATTACCCACTAAATTATAGAGAATCTGTTGGAGTCTGTTTTCATCAGCATCGACTGGGGGAATCGATGAGGAAACTTGATTAATCAGTTGTAGGTTTTTATTAACCACAAGGGGACGGGATAGCAATAAAACAACTTCTGTTATTTCTCGCATCCCCACTGGCTTAATTCTCAGGTTGATTTGTTTATGCTTGAGGGCAGAAAAATCCAGTAAATCGTTAACAAGCTGAGTTAACCGTTTGCCACTAGAGACAATCAGAGAAAGATTAGATGCTGTTGACTGGGATAACTTACCTGTTGCTCCATCAATCAGGGATTCAGCAATGCCGATAATGCCATTCAGAGGTGTTTTAAGTTCATGGGATGTATTGGCTAAGAATTCATTTTTGAGCTGATCCATTTCCTGAAGAGCAGCATTCTTAGTTTCTAGCTTCTGGTTATACTCCTGTAGCAGTTGCCTGGTTTCAGCAAATCGTCGTTCTAAAATTAATGCTAAGGATAGGATAAACAGCAACATTCCCCAAGGATACAATCGTTGATACCAATTTTCCGGTTCAAAGCGATAAACTAAAATATCATGCATTCCTCCTATAGCCAGGATAGATAATCCGAAACTAAATAGTTTAGCATAATAGTTTTTCTGAGTGATAGCTATAGGAATCGCATGGAGCAATAAAATTATTGTACTACCCAGGAGCAAGTAGTGATCAATAGATATCTCATACAACCAGGAACTTTTGTAGATAACAATTAATCCTAAAGAAATGACCGAATAAATTAGGTGAATTTGCCATAACCGCTGGATGATGGAAAAGTAGCCTGAGCCAAATATTTCTTCAAAACCAATAAGAGTGAGAATAGGAAGAAAACAAAAAGCCGTATATCGAATATGCTCCCAATTCAGTGAATCCTTAAATAATAAGGGAATAATGGTTGATTGGCTAAGGTTGTAAATGCCTCCAGCTATAGCTAATAATGCAAAGGCTAGAATCAATCGTTTGTCTTGAGACCGGAATAAACAGGTTAAACTAAACCACAGCCCAATTAAAATAAAAATACATCCTAAAACGGTGCTGATTTCGTCTTTGAATAAACACCGAATTACGTTAAATTTAGAACCAATAACTATCCGGTCGAAAAATCCGATATAAATAGACTGCTCAGTCCCTACGTAAACATTAATGAACAATGATTTTCCATAAAAATTTGAATCAATAGGAACAATTGGCCATTGATACCCGTCACCATTAGCTGGAGGCAATGAGTTAGGGGATAATCGGGTATAAATCAGTTCCTGATCTAAATAAGCTTCTAGTATATTCGGAACTGCTCCGAGATAAAGAGTGGGAGATTGCCATTTACCGTCTGGTAACTTAACCTTTAACCAAACATTGTTTTGCTGTTGATCTGCCGGTGACTTCCATAATCTTTTTGGAAACGTAAATTCTTTCCAGCAAGGCTCGCCCTTGGCAATCTCGACCTTAGTACAAAGCTTGGCATGACGGAGGTTATTCATAGAAACATCACCCCAGAGATAGTGCCATCCTTGGGTAATCTTCAATGGTGGCAAGGTTTTAGATGCCTGAGATTGTGCTTGACTAGGTGCTATGGTTAATAGGCTAATCAGTACTGATATCAAAAAAGCACCCAAACACAAGGGGATTTGGGCACGTTTCCAACTAAACATACGTTTCACTGGTATCTCCTGGAGGGGCTATGGGTAACACCCCTCCTCTACTAGTTTAAGTTGGATTTTGGAGCTTGGAAACTGTTTGTTAAACTTTACTTACCAGTCTCTGATTCTTCAATGTTCAAATACATCTCGATAGTGCAACAAATCGAGAGATACCATAGTCGGTAACGCCTCAAAGCACTGTTGAGCTAATTCCCAACGGTCTTCCCGTTGCAGCATATTGATCAGTTTTTGCCGCACATTCAACAAGTAGCGCACATCATTAGCAGCGTATTCCAACTGCTCATCGGACAGGTTAGCGACATTACCCCAGTCAGAACTCTGAGCACTTTTATCCAAATCTATCCGTTCTAGCTCTTTGACCAATTCTTTGAGACCATGGCTACTAGTATAAGTGCGGGCTAACTTACTAGCAATCTTGGTGCAGAATACAGGATTGACTTCAATACCGAGATTTTGCCTGAGCATAGCGACATCAAACCGAGCAAAGTGAAATACTTTGAGCACATTAGTCGCTTCTAACAACTGTTTTAATCGGGGTGCTTCTGTTTGTCCTTTGTCAATGCGGACAAAGGTGACTCGTCCTAGTGGATCACACAGCTGTACAAGACATAAGCGATCGCGTTGGTAAATCAGTCCCATGGTTTCGGTATCCACGGCGAGGGAATCTGCCCTTAGATACTCTTGGCATATAGATTCGGGTAAATCGCGATCGCAAACTTGAAAATCCTTCAATTCTTCAATTACAGTTGTGTTGGTCATTGGTTCAAAGGTTATAGGTTGTAGGTTCTAGAAGTTTGTTGGATGGGATAGTGTTTGATGCGATAGTATTGTTAGGGATAATTCCCAGGATTTGGTTTATTCGATGCTCCTATGGGGTACCGTTTCTGTTCCCATCAGGAGAACGGAAAAGGCACAGTTATTCGTGAAGATGACAGTCACCACTGATACTAACCACTAGCGGTAGTGTTAGTTATCGCTTTAAAGCGATGTTATAGCACCATAACTAGCAACTAAATCACAGTGGTTACTAGAGTTAAGGACCCTTGATCAAAACTTGAGTTAATTCCACAGTAAAGATAAGCATTCCCAAACTAATCTTGAGCAATGCTTTTGGCATGAGCAGGCTGGCTAAACCCTGGGCTCTAATTTCTGGGAATTTCTAATTTCTGGGAATTACTGTATCGTAGTTTACAATTTACCCTTGACAGTCCACATGTCCTACTTATTTTTTATTTTTTTAATCTTTCGACGTCTGAGCTGACATAAATTTAGCAACAGTTTGCACATCCTTATCACCCCGACCGGAACAGTTAATCACAATCTGGGGATTACCACTGAGTTGGGGACACAGAGTTTCGAGATATGCGATCGCATGAGATGTTTCCAGTGCCGGTATAATTCCCTCCAGCTCAGACAACCGTTGAAACGCAGCCACCGCTTCTTTGTCTGTAACACTATAATACTCTGCCCGACTACTATCTTTCAAATAGCTATGCTCTGGACCGACACCAGGATAGTCCAATCCAGCACTAATCGAGTGAGCTTCGAGCACCTGACCATCCTGATCTTGGAGCAAATAACTCATTGCCCCGTGCAACACTCCTGGTCGTCCAAGAGTGAGGGTAGCCGCATGTTTAGCAGAATCCACACCAGCGCCTGCTGCTTCCACGCCAATCAACCGCACAGTGGGTTCATTAACAAACTCATGGAACAGGCCCATGGCATTGGAGCCACCTCCCACACAAGCTAACAATATATCCGGCAAACCGCCCCACTTTTCCAAACATTGAGCGCGAGTTTCCTGGCCAATCACAGCATGGAAATCCCGTACCATTTTTGGGTAAGGATGAGGACCTGCCACTGACCCAAGGATATAGTGAGTGGTTTCGACATTTGTCACCCAGTCTCGAATCGCTTCCGAGGTCGCATCCTTGAGAGTACCGGTTCCAGCGGATACCGGTTGCACCGTTGCTCCCAGTAGCCGCATCCGAAATACATTCAGGGATTGCCGTTCCATGTCCTGAACGCCCATATAAATGACGCATTCGAGACCAAATCGAGCACATACTGTTGCGGTAGCCACACCATGCTGACCCGCTCCCGTTTCAGCAATGATGCGCCGCTTACCCATGCGCTTGGCTAGCAATACCTGAGCCAGAGCATTATTTATTTTGTGAGCACCAGTGTGATTTAAATCTTCCCGTTTTAGATAAATCCGTGGTCCACTACCATCAGATTTGGTATAGTAGTTACTCAGACGTTCAGCAAAATAGAGAGGACTAGGACGTCCTACATAGTCTCGCAGCAGTTGTTGTAGTTCCTGTTGGAAATCCGGGTCATTACGGTATTGATCAAAAGACTGCTCTAGTTCACTTAGAGCAGGCATCAGGGTTTCTGGGACATACTTGCCACCAAATTTCCCAAAACGTCCCAAAGCGTCCGGTTGTTGGGTCGGTTGGTCCCTATCGTCGCCGATACTAAGGGGTAGGGGTGTTTTAGTCACAGCGGTGTCACACAATTTATAGAACGAACATCTCGACTATTTATTATAAAACCCAAAATCCCCTACCACCAGTCCTATAGCATTTGGGCTCAACATTAACAATTATTTTGAGCTAATGTAGAAAAATAATCACCATAACTACCATACCGGTGCCTAAGCAGCTTACCATGAATGAACCAACTGATCAACAAATTAACAATCACTCCAATTCTGTAGAGGCAGACGTTCAGCCAAAGGTCAGTGTCGAAGAATTCAGTATTAGTGGTAATGACCTGATTGACAAAGTTAAAGACCTAATTAATCAGGGGAATATTCGCCGAATTATGGTCAAAAATGAACAGGAGCGAATTTTGTTGGAGATTCCGCTAACTTTTGGAGTATTAGGAGGATTTACTGCTATTTTCTTGGCTCCTTGGTTAGTCGCCCTGGGAGCGATCGGGGCATTGGCAGCTAGATTGAAAGTAGTGGTGGAACGAAAGGAATAGCGGTCGAGATATCGTAGATATCTACCCTAACCCCTAAACAGGTATGGGACATCCTAGAGAAAGATTGCCTGCGATCGCTAAAGATGCTAAAAATATCTTAAGATATACTTAAGATATACTTTGAGCGGTCAACTTTGAGTTGTCAGCTTTGAGTTGTCAGCTTTGAGTTATCAGCAGTCAGCCAAAAGCCTACAAGTCACTCTGGACAACTAAACTAATTATGCCAGTGGGACTTAGATAATCATGGGTTTCTTGGTGTTTAGCTGGGGGGTTGCCAGTGCCACTGAGGTGCTTGGTGGCTTCAGCAAAGCAACCTGAGCAAAGCAACCTGAGCAAAATTGCCTAATCCTAGCTTCAAGCCGACTCTGAAAACTATCAGTAATTTCAATAATCTCCGGGACTGGATAAGTCAGTGGTATCACTGAGTTTGACCAGGGGCTGGTAAAGGACAGCAATTGACATCATTCAAGCAAACTTTGCCCCACTTTAAGGCCCAACGAACCAAACCCACCCGGTTATCAGTGGAAGTTTTGGTCAAAATGTTACTGATATGATTATCAACAGTGCGCTTACTGATTGCCAGCTCCTGGGCGATTTCGAGATTGGTTAAACCAGCCGCTACATGTTCGATGATTTGCAATTCGCGGTAAGACAGAGTTGCATGATTCTGGGATTTACCACTAGCCATAAGTAATTTTTCTCTAGTAGATATACCTATCTTATCTGATTTTACCGCCAATGGTGACCCGCTTCACTTAATTTGCCATGGGGAAATTAAGTGATTATCAATAAACAGGACAAGGAAGAGTATAGGAAGTGTGGCAGGAGTGTGGCAAGCATGGTAAGCGTGGTAAGTGTGGTAAGCGTGGGTAGTCAGATGAGCAACTGGCGTCGAAACGTAAGCTTATGCGCTACGCGCACGCTACACCGAACAGCTTTCAGCCATTCCCGTAGCGTGGCCAAGGCTGACGGCTGACGGCTGACGGCTGAATGCTTACGTCGAAACTTCTGAAATTCACATGAATGGAGAGCAACTAATGGAAGGTCTTAGTGATTTTATTAACCAGAGAATGGAAGAGTGGAAAGTCCCAGGGCTGGCTGTCGCTATTGTTCACGATAGCGAGATCATCTTTTGTGAAGGCTTTGGTTTTAGGGATGTAGAAAAAGGCTTAAAAGTAACCTCTAAAACCCTATTTGCCATTGGGTCTTGCACTAAAGCCTTTACCACAATGGCTATGGGCATCTTGGCTGAGCGACGAAAATTAGATTGGGATAAACCAGTTAGACATTATCTGCCCACGTTCACACTATACGATGCCTATGCTAGTGAACACATGACTCTCCGTGACCTGGTCACTCATCGTTCTGGCTTACCCCGTCACGGTTTCATGTGGTATAACAGTCCTTTCACTCGTAAAGAAATAGTTGAGCGCTTACAGTATCTCGAACCTAATCATGAATTGCGGAGTGTCTATCAGTATCAAAATTTGATGTACATGACCGCTGGCTACTTAGTCGGTCAAATTGCCGAGAGCAGCTGGGAAGAATTTGTTCAGCAGGAAATTTTTAATCCTTTGTCGATGGCAGACAGCAATTTTTCCGTTGTCAAATCCCAGGAGACTGAGGATTTTTCCCTTCCTTATCGAGAGAAAGATGACGTAGTTAAAGCCATCCCATTTCGCAATATCGACACTATTGGTCCTGCTGGCTCTATTAATTCCAATGTTACTGATATGGCGAAGTGGCTTCTACTCCATCAAAACCAGGGAAACTATGAGGATAAGCAGATTATCAACCCTGGTATTCTGACTGAGATGTATACACCACAAATCGTGAAGCCGTCATCCCTTGAGTATCCGGAATTCTGGCATTACTCTTATGGATTAGGATGGTTTCTCACTGCCTACCGAGGTCATAATCACGTCCAGCATGGGGGTGGTATTGACGGATTTTCTGCCCTGACAACGTTGATGCCTCAAGATAAAATTGGTGTGGTAGTTCTCACCAATCTCCAAGGAACCCCATTGCCAGATATTATAACTTATCACATTTGCGATCGCTTGCTTGGTCTCGACGAAGTTCCTTGGAATGAAAGGCAGAAGAGTAAGGTTGAGGAAGCTAAACAAGCGGCTGAACAAGGCAAACAGAACACCAAACCACAGCCTAAAACTGGCACTCAACCATCACATCCCCTAGAAGATTACACAGGAGATTTTGAGCATCCCGGATACGGAATAGTTTCCATTGCGCTCAAAGATCAGCAGTTAACGGCAACTTATAATTCCATCGTTGCGGAACTAAAGCACTACCACTATGATAGTTTTGAATTACTATCAGAGGGTTCTGATAATTTTCAACTATTATCATTCTTTAATGACCCCAAAGGAATTATTCAGAGACTGTCCATACCTCTAGAACCGAAGGTGAAGGATATTGTATTTGAACGAATCCCTGACCAAAGCATTTTAACCACTAGTTTTATGGAAAAATTTGTGGGTGAATATGACATTTCTGGTCAATCTATGACTATCTTTATCAAAGATAATAAACTATTTGTGTCATTAGCTGGTCAGCCAGAGATAGAGTTAGTTCGTTACCAAGGAACCGAATTTAATTTTAAGGATTCCCCAGCAGGATATAGTATTAACTTCACTACCGATAATGGTGGGGTTGTGACTCAAGCAGTGATTACTCAACCCAATGGCGTATTCACGGCTAATAAAAAAGTGTCTACGTAAGCTATAGAAAAGGGAGTAGGGAGAATAAAATTGACGTAAGCTATCAGCTATCAGCTATCAGCTATCAGCTATCAGCTATCAGCTATCAGCTATCAGCTATCAGCTATCAGCTATCAGCTATCAGCCTATGCGCACGCTACTTGAGGTGCTAATGCGCTACGCGCACGCTACGCGAACAGCTTTTGAATAAGCGATGCAGCGCCGACCTGCGGGGGTTTCCCCCACTCGCGCTTTGCATCAAGACAACAGGTCAGCATTCGAATAATGCTGAGTTACCTCCCAGCGTCGTTCGCACAGCGTGGCCAAACGCGCACGCGTGGCCGTTCGCGTAGCGTGGCCAAAAGGCCAAAAGGCCAAGGCCAAAGCCTGTGCCACAAAGCTGACTGCTGACTGCTGACTGCTGACTGCTGACTGCTGAATGCTTACCTTCTGCAAGAAGTCTAATGACTAATTTCTTGAATTCAAACCTTCCATCTACTCAACCTCTATCCAAGGTAATTGCTAATCACATTGCTACAGCACCTAACCAGGGAATTACCTTTGCCCAGTACATGGACTTAGCACTATACCATCCACAGCTAGGTTACTACGCTTCTGGTGCAGTTAACATTGGTTCATCAGGAGACTTTTTCACCTCACCTCACTTAGGAAAAGACTTCGGGGAATTACTTGCTGAACAGTTTGCCCAAATGTGGGATATCCTCGGACAACCTAATCCCTTTACCCTGATGGAAGTGGGAGCGGGACAGGGCCTCCTAGCAGCAGATGTTCTAGTTTACTTGCACCAGCACTACCCAGATTGCTATGGTGCGGTAAATTACATCATTGTGGAAAAGGCAACAGCAATGATTGCTCAACAGAAGCAGCTGTTGTTGAAACTAAACCTACCCAGACTCGACAATCACCAGCCCTCGTTACCTGTACGGTGGTGTTCTTGGGAAGAAATACAAGACAATTCCCTGACTGGTTGCTGTTTCTCTAACGAATTGGTTGATGCATTACCGGTACATCAAGTTGTGCTGCAAGCAGGAGATCTCAAAGAAATTTATATCGCAACTGTTGATCAGGATGACGATGACATTAAGTTTGTAGAAGTTTTAGATACCCCTTCTACACCCCAACTGAGAGAGTATTTTGATTTGGTAGGTATTGATTTGTTCTCTGGTTCCTATCCAGAGGGCTATCGCTGTGAGGTGAATCTCGCTGCACTGGATTGGATTAAAACTGTTGCGAAACGGTTAAACCAGGGATTTGTCCTAACGATTGATTATGGCTATCCAGCCCAAAAGTATTATTTGCCAGCCCGTGATCAGGGAACATTACAGTGTTATTATCGCCACCGGCACCACAATAACCCCTATAGTTATATCGGCGAACAAGACATTACGGCTCATGTGGATTTTACTGCCCTAGAGCAACAAGGAGAGTTATGTGGTTTGGGTAAGGTAGGTTTGACCAAGCAAGGGTTGTTTCTAATGGCATTGGGATTAGGCGATCGCATAGCTGCTCTTTCTGAGCCTAGAGAAGGGGGAAATGCGAACGCAACAGCACAGGATGTGATCAAGATTATGCAGCGTCGCCAACGGTTACACCAGTTGATCGATCCAACCGGATTGGGTGGCTTTGGGGTTTTAATTCAAAGTAAGGGATTAACGCCATCAGCAGAAGGGGTGGCCCTTAAGGGGTTGACGGTACCACCGATCAGCTAATAGCGCTGGGCGCGGGGAGATGGGGAGATTTTTATTAAGGGTAATTATCGGTTCTCATAGTAATAAAGTAAACAAGATTTTTTCCCGATTCCCAATTCCCGATTCCCGATTCCCAATTCCCGATTCCCTAAAATCCCAAATCCTACATATCACAAAAAATTCACACTTGTTTTAGATAGTGTATTTGTTGAATCTTGGCTAGAGGCGATTCATGCACCAATCGCCTCGTTACTTATATTTAGGCTAGTTTTCAGTCAACTAATCCCACCGAGGTAAGCATTCAGCCGTCAGCTGTCAGCCGTGAGCTTAAAATAAACCTCTTTCGTGAGAATTTAATAGTTCGAGATTTTACAGAATTGAAAGTTTGGGGAAAAGCCCATTGCCCATTGCCCATAGGCCCACGCTACGCTAACAGCTTTCCGTACAGAGATTAAACGAAGCTTACCTATGCAAGCTGAAAGCTGATGGCTGATAGCTGAATGCTTACCCACCGAGTAATCAGATTAGAAAATTTTTTCTGGATGAATAAACTGGTAACCTGCATCAATTATCTTTTTATTTGACACTCGGGCATTGTAAGGTCGGGCTTTAGTAACGGATGAATCCCAGGATACGGGGGGTAAGTTGTGCTGTTTAAATACTTTTTCAAGCAATTCTTGATAAGTCAGGATTTGATCATCTACTAGATTATATATCCCTTGCAGTTGGTGAGAACGGACAAATTCTATCCCACCCACTATGTCATCTAGATGAATCCAATTGGTGACTTCTTGACCCGAACCCTCACGAGTAGTACCTGCGAATCGACCAAATATTTTGACTAGTTCCCGCTTCGGACCATAAATTCCTCCCAGACGCAGGATACAAACCTTCAGATTAGGATTGGATGCTGATAGTAATACCTGCTCAGTTTCTGCCAGAATTTCATAATTTGGACTCGCGGGAGCAATCGGTGATGTTTCGTCTACCCAGCCTCCCTGTCGATCACCGTACACAGCATAGCTTCCCGTGTAAATTAGCTGTCGTACCGTAGGAGCGTTTTTGAGCACAGAAACTAAGGTTTGGGCTGTGTCTAAGTAGGCTTCTTGATAGACCTTGCCATTGGCAGCACCCACAGACAGAAGAATAATCTCCTGGTTTTTCACTACCGATTCGAGACCAATAGGGTCGTTTCCTTTAACCACAACCACTCGGTCAGCAATTGTTTCTAGTTCTCGGACCCGCTCAGGGGTAGTAGTGGTTACTGTAGTGGATAACCCTAACTCTTGATGCCAAAGGTGAGCAACAGCACTACCCACGTATCCACAACCAATGATTGCTACATTCATAGCTCGTATGTTTTAAAATTCGATTATTATAAAAAATCTTACCTTCGCGCAAGCTTTACCCGGGTGTATCTCAATGCATGAAATTAGGCAAAAATTCCCGCGCCCCCGCCCCACACTTCCCGCGCCCCCGCCCCACACTCCCCTCCTTTTTTACAAATATGAGATGCACCCGCTTTACCCCTTGGGTCTTTCCTTGAAAACCCCGTCTTTTTCAAGGGGGGATGAAACGTGAGCGTGTAGGGCGGTTTAATTATTTTAGGTCAAGTAGCTGAGACTATTGTTCGCGTAGCGTGGCCAAAGGCCAATAAAATTTACCATAAATTTGTCATTATTTGATCAATAAAACAACTAGTGGAGTAATGGCAGTATTAAATAATAAGATGAAATTGATTATTCGTCAAAGCTATGGGTTTAGAAATTTTTATAATCTGAGGGAAAAGCTGTTAGCTTGCTTGTTTATAGCAATTATCATAGCTATGAGGTACACAATTTCGGGATTTTAGGGAACAGCGGATCTGGGAACAGCGGATCTGAGAAGAGAGAAGAGGGAATAAGGAATAGCGATGCGCTACATCAAGACAGGGAATCAACGTCAAAGAATACTGTACCTCATAACTGCGATAAACGCTATAAATAAGCTTAGCTTATCACCACAGGGACCGAAGAGCCCAATTATTTAAAAATAAGTTAAAAAAACAATAAATTATTGCCCAAATCCTTCCTCCGTAGAGTAAAGTAAAAAGTATCGCCAGAGATAGGGTACTGCGTAATCCTTGCCTAACAATTTGGTCACCTAGGTCGGCTTAGAAGCAAACAACTAGTTAGCTATCAACAGCCGGAGAAACAAGTTACAGCAGGGAATGCGGAAAACTGGGTCAATAAGACCTAAAACCCTTCGGGAGATTTGCCCTAAGTGCTTGGTTGGTATAAACCTATCAGCTTATGGCGAGTCGATGAACCGAGAATCCCCCGTGCGAGCAATCCCTCGCACGGGGGAATGTCAAGATAGAAAAATTTAGCTATCAGCAAGCCCCAAGTCTATATGGCTCGCTACACTCGTTCCATTAAAATCACTATTTCCCTTGATCGTCTTCTACCGTTACTGATTGAGGTTCTAAAATCCTGCCATTTTGAGATTCTCTACGAGAGTGATGACTATATAATGGCAAGAGAGAGTCCGGATAATATATCCTTTACCAAGCTGGTTACAGTGGACGTATTGATTGACAAATCGAAAGCCACTGAGCAACAAGTGCCCATAAATTTTGTCGTCAAAAATGAAGAGTTACCTCTACAGGTTAATAACCATTGTCGGCAAATGTTTGAGCTACTTCAAGAGGCAGTTAATAACAATCCCGATTGGCAAATTGTGGAGGAGCTAGCTACTTAACAAGTAAGTAATCAGTAATCAGTAATCAGCAATCAGCTATCAGCTATCAGCTATCAGCTATCAGCAATCAGCTATCAGCTATCAGCTATCAGCTATCAGCTATCAGCAATCAGCAATCAGCTATCAGCTATCAGCTATCAGCTATCAGCTATCAGCAATCAGCAATCAGCAATCAGCTATCAGCTATCAGCTATCAGCTATCAGCAATCAGCAATCAGCAATCAGCAATCAGCAATCAGCAATCAGCTATTAGCAATCAGCTATCAGTTTTTGAATAGCTTTTGAATAAAAGAGGTTTATTTTAAGCAGCTCAAGTAGCTTGGCCATTCCCGTAGCGTGGCCAACGGCTGACCGCTGACGGCTGAGCGCTGACCGCTGAGCGCTGACCGCTGAATGCTTACGTTAACAACCTAGCTAGTTAACAATAGTTTTAAAAACATCTTCTCCATTGTAGCTCGCTACCAGCTGCATTTTTAAAGGACCAGCTGTGTAGGCAGTTTCTTGCGCAATAGCTTTGACATTAAGGGGTTGACTATACTGCTCCAGCTGCTCAATAAAGTTGGTTAGGGTGGTCAGCCGACCATCTCCGACTTGGATATCACCCAAAATCCCAGCGCGACGAGCACGGAACTCAGAGGCTGCCAACAACTGATCGAGCCGCTTCCGAATTTGCTCATTGGTCATAGTTGAGGGATTAGTTGAGATGGTAGCAAGGACATCACCCCCCTTAAAGACAACCTGATTGAGGGCTGCATCTGCAAATACTTGTATTGATTTTTCCCCCTCAACGTAGTTACCCGCTGAGAGAATTCGCACCACGTAGTCTCTACCATCTTTAATCTGCTGGATTAACTGATCTACTTGTGCTTGAGTAATTTGCACCAGTGGCTCTTGGGAATTACCGCTACTAGCACGGGTAATGTCTACAGCTGTCTTATTAGCTTGGCTCAACAGTTGATCAACAGCTTGATTTACGGCTGTTGGATCGACAATTCGTACTACTCCAGAGGTGAGTACCTGACCACGAAATAAAGCAACATTTCCCTGACGCAGTACTCGATAATTCTGATAGTACTGTTCTAGAATTGCGAGTTCCCGTTTTAAAAAAGCCAGTTGTTTTTCTTGTGATTCAAGTTGTTTATTACGTTTAGCAAGTTGACTCTCCTTTTGTTTAAGTTTTTGTTCAAGTTCTTTAAGTTCTTGTTCGAGTTCTTTTAGGAAAGTTTCACGCTGAGCAATGACTTGATCTCGTTCAGCAATTTTCTGGTCAAATTGTTTTATAGCTTGGTCTTTCTCAGCCAGCTCCTGATCCCGCTGTTGGATCGTTTGGTCTTGTTTGAGGATAGCTTGGTCTCGCTCTTGGATAGCTTGGTCTCGCTCTTGGATAGCTTGGTCTCGCTCCAGCATTTCCTGATCCCGTTTCTTCACCAATTCTTTTAATTGAGTGATTTGGCTCTGGAGTTGGGTAATTTGTTCATTGAGTTGATTCCGCTGTTGGATTAGCAGCTGACGTTCCCTGAGGAGTGACTTAATTTCAGTACGCAGCACCCCAACCTGAGCAGAGACGTCTTTCAGTTGATTTTGAGCCTGTTGGAAATTTCGATTAGTTTCATCCAGACGCTTCTGAACCTCTATTTGCTCTGCTTTGGCCTCGGCTAACTTCTGCTCTACTCGATCTTTCTCATCCTCTAATTGGCTGACCTCCCGGCGAGCACTTCTAAGTTTTTTGAGGATATTATCAAGCTCAAAAATCCCATCTCGTAGAGACTCACTGGTGGCAAACAAAATCCCCAAGGTCGAGGCAGAAATTAAGCCACCGGTGATAATTGTTACTACCGTGGCAGTAGTACGGGGACGTAGATTAAATAAACTCAGCCGTGCTTTTCCTACTCGTGTACCCATGCGATCGCCTAAGGTAGCGAGTAACCCCCCCAACACCAAAATTGAGGCAATCAGGATATAAGCGCTGGTCATCTAAAGCCTCACGGGAGAGTGGAAACTACTATTATTTATGTGGTCATTTATGTGGTGGAGGAAACGCGAGGAGGCGATTTTAACTGCTGTCAAAGTACTACAATAATAGTTATACAAAAAAAACTTTAAGGTTGGCTGGGACTCCCAGTGGTGGGAAATTCCACTGAAAAGACAATCAATCGAAATGATTGATTGGCTACAGCCACGTAGTCTAGTTTTAGCCCCTGCAAGCAAAGGCTTTAAGGCTAGTGAATCAAACCACATACTTACAAACCACATACTTACAAACCACATACTTAAAGGTAACCTCAACCCCCACCACCGTGAGAGAGTAGCGGTAATTGGCACTGCCTGATGGACTGCAAGCCTATTGGTTTTACGGAAGGTGAGGTTGATGTGGTTGTTTCGAGCAATGGCTAACATTTGTTAGTTAACTCCTCCGAAGAATCTGCGCCTATGGAAGAGCGCAGAGTTTCAATACTGCATTGTTGTCTATCCAGATACAGCCTATCTCATAGCTGTAGAGAATTATGTTTATTTATGGTAAACTACCCAAAAGATTTATCGACTTCCAGCACCAGCAGTAGGGCATGGGGAGTAACCCATAGACTAACAAATCATCCCTAGTTTGTACAAAGCGCGCTCCAAACAATAGACCTGGTAGTTTTGAGTTATCAAACTAACCTTGAAATCCCTAAAATGTTTATAGAATTCGTAGCAAATATTTTTGTTTAAAATTTTTGTTTAAAGAATTATTTCCTTGGGCTGTAACGCTTATATGCTACACTCTACAAGTCTTTGCATAAATGAAGTATACCACGCCTCACACCCTACCCGAGATAACCACACGATACCGGATACAGACCGATGATTACTCCAGATGAATGCCATACAGACGGGTAGGTGTCCCATCTGGGCATCTAGATTCCATTTGATTTTACTATAGGCTATCCAATCTCCCCTCACTCTCCAACCGATGCGTTCACCTAGCCTGACGCAGTCTCCTGCCACCTCTTGATAAATGGACTGCTGAACACTAAGCCCAAAGTGTCCTTGGCTGTATCTTACCCAAAGTTGGTCAATGGTCAGCAGGTCAGCACAGGGAAATGTTTTGAGCGACTCTATATCTAGCCATTTTTCAGCTTCTCGACCTGCTGCTTCCAAGAGTACCCTGGCTGTCTCTAGGTCAGCTTCTTTCCACTTGCCTGCTGCTAGTAAGTCTCGCAGTTTAGTGTAGTCTACTCCTTTTTCAGAACGCAGTTTGAGTTCAGGTTCATAGTGATTTCGTGTCATAGGTTTGCGCTATGGTGATGGGAGTTGATCTGCAAAGATACAGTAAAGATAAAGTTTTGGCTTGTCTGTCAGGTGTGGGGTACACCCATCAACCATAGCATTGCCCCAGGAGTCAACTACCAGACACTGACGGCAAAGCCATAGAGCAATAATCGAGAAATTATAGGTATTAGGCTAATCGTATTAGGTATGAGCTACAACAGGGGCACTTGAGCACCTCCGTCCTAAGAGAGCTAGCCAAGTTTCAACAGAACCCTAAACCCTAGAGCCTAAACCCTAAATTATGTTCGCGAAGGGTGACGGCAGGTCAAACAGGTATCTAAAAAACAAAATATGTAACAAAATGCGATCGCTTAGCGGCGACCTAGGAGGATCGCGTAGCGTGGCCTACGGTCAATCGCATCTTTACAGATGTTCCTTGTAGTGCTTCAATGTATAGCCTGTGGTTAAGGAGTTTAACAGGAAACCCGCCCGAAGAGGCTTAGGGGTAACACCCCTCATTCAAATTAACTACCAGTATCCGAAAATTACTGGTAGTCTAATTTAATGAACATTAGACCTGCTCCCGTTTAGTTGCTCCATTTCTGTTGACGGTTGGCACTAAATAAGCAACTATAAAGTGTCAACATAAGGTGTCAACATAAAGTGTCAACAAAACCAAGTTTCACCGAATCGTGCAGGTAAAATGTGGCTCAAACGGGTTTTTAATGCAAATTCTTACGTTGGAGCAAACTTAAAATTATGGCACCTGTATGGCCCCTAAAGACGGTCGTGTTTCAAACTCTCTTCCTGCTGGTGGTAATTGCGGTGGAAGGGATAGTCTTACAACGAGGGCTAAAACTCAACCGCAAAACCAGCATGCAGCAAGCAGCATCGATTAATCTACTTTCCACTATTGTAGGTTGGTGCTGTTTTTTTGCCCTTCACGACCAACTCCCTACGGAATTTCAAGGCCAGATGATTAGTTATATCTTTTTCGATCACTTTTCAGAGGATAAGCCTGACAATTTTTATACTCTTATTGCTATGAGTGTGATCACAATTTTCTTTCTTTCCTTTATTATTAAGCTGGCAGGGCTGAGGTTACTCAAAATCTTTTTAGAACTAGCTGAAGATCAGGCAACTGGTTCCACATCGGCTTCCGACGAGGAAAAGTCATTATCCTTGAGGCGCTCTGGTCAGAGAGGATCGGGTGGGGAAAATCGAGCTATGGTCGTCCTCATTGCTAATTCCTGTAGCTATAGCGCTATCTTACTGCTTTTGTTTCTGCGTTTCCTTTATGTCAACCCCATTAGTGGATAACTAGCGTCGTGAAATTTTTCACATCCCTATTCGAATTTGTCATTGGCTTAGCGGTGGTAGACTGGGTGGTAAAGGTACTGAAACCTCCCAAGGCATTTTCCTGGCAGGCT
>NZ_JAAHHE010000026.1:0-47320 GCF_010692525.1 Moorena sp. SIO3B2 | reverse complement strand
GTGATGATTTTATCCATAGTTCCTTTGTCTGGAAATTGCCCTCTGCCCAAGTCACTATGCTATCTAGAGGTGTATCGATATTAGAGGGGATGGAAGTTCAATTGAAAGAAGAGTTGAATGCAAAATCTTGGTCAGAGGTTGAGAAATCCCTGCTTAAGGTAAATCACCAAAAGTTACTGAAGGAGATTGAATATCAAGCCAAGCAAAGCTCACCGGTTGCTGAAGATCCTCTATGGAAAGTAACCTATAAATTTTCATCGAGGGAGTCTGGGTATGACTATAACTTAGACTTGCAGGCCAATTGGAACGGTCCCCGTTCAAGCCCTGACACCAAACCTGAGTATTATTCCTTCACCAAGTCTTGTCGAATTAAGCAGGTGGATGGGCGATCAGGGTTAGGTTCTCAAGCAATTGGTAATGTGGAATGCCAACCCTCTAGGACAGGGGAAATTGAGGTGTTTGCTGACCAAGGAAAACGGTAAAAAGTAAAATTAAAAAGACTTGCTTACATCAAAATAGAAAATAGCAACTAGGAAATAGCAACTAGGAAATCTAGGATTTATAAATAGGACACGAACAATATTGCTGATTTTTAAGAACACAAAAAAATCCTCCAAGCTCTTTCCTACTGCTCCCTACTCCCTGCTCCCTGCTCCCTTGTTACTTTAATCCTATGTTCACAACTCAAATAAAAATGCTATAGCAAATACTAAATACCAATTATCAAATAACAAAAGACCAATGACCAATGAGGAACAACAAATTCCCATTCGTGGTATCAGAGGACTGGGAAAGTGTAGCAGCACGAGGATACTATCAGCCCTCCCCTAACATCACAGTAGCTGAATCGGGGGGAGCTTACCAATTACCGCTCTCCTTTGAGACTCACTCACCCAAGGGATGCCCTAGGATACCACCGGATATTCAGCTGCGGCAGTATCAGCGGCAAGCGGTGGCAAATTGGTTTGCCCATCGGGGACGAGGAACCCTGAAAATGGCAACGGGTAGTGGTAAAACTATTACTGCTTTAGCGATCGCAACGGAACTGTATCAAAAAATTGGTTTACAGCTGTTGCTGGTAGTTTGCCCTTACCGCCACTTGGTCACCCAGTGGGCAAGAGAATGCGAACACTTTAATCTAGAACCGATATTAGCCTTCGAGAGTGTCTACAGCTGGCAGAGTCAACTATCTGCCCAGCTATACAACCTCCAGGTTGGGAAACAATCGTTTATTACCATAATCACTACCAATTCTACCCTGATCAAGGAGGGTTTCCAGTCTCAGCTGAAGTATTTTCCTGAAAAAACCCTGATAGTGGGAGATGAAGCCCATAATTTCGGGACTACCCGCATCGAAAAGAGTTTACCCCGTAACATTGGACTGCGCCTTGGTCTGTCAGCTACACCGGAACGGTATTTTGATGAAGCTGGAACAGAAGCATTGTTTGACTATTTTGGTTCGGTATTACAACCAGAACTGACCTTAGCCGATGCTATTCGCCAAGGAGCGCTAGTGCGTTACCTCTACTATCCGGTGTTCGTGGAATTAACAGAGGCGGAAAATATTGCCTATGCTAAGTTAACTCAACGGATTGGTTGGGCATTAGGGGAAGCAGACGATATAGAAAATGACACTACTTTAACATCGTTATTGATGCAACGAGCTCGGTTAGTTGGGGCGGCGGCAAACAAGTTAAGGGCGTTGCAGCGGTTAATGGCTAAGCGACTGAACACCTACCATACCTTGTTTTATTGTGGGGATGGTTCGGTAGATGGGCAAGTGAGTAATGAAAGCAACCGTCAGTTAGCAGCAGTAACCCAGTTACTAGGTTCTCAACTGGGGTATCGGGTCAACACGTACACTGCCCAGACACCGTTGGCAGAACGGGAGGAATTACGTCGTCAATTTGAGCGGGGGGAGTTGCAGGGGTTAGTAGCAATTCGATGTTTGGATGAAGGGGTGGATATTCCATCCATTGAAACTGCGGTAATTCTGGCAAGTAGTAGCAATCCCCGCCAATTTATTCAGCGGCGGGGGCGAGTGTTGCGACCGCACCCAGGTAAGGAACGGGCAACGTTATTTGACATGATTGTTTTGCCCCCAGATTTGGGACGGGAAACTTGGGAAGTGGAACGGAGTTTGTTGAAAAAGGAATTGAAGCGATTTTTGGAGTTTGCTGAGTTGGCGGATAATGCTGGGCAGGCCAGGGTAAAATTGCTGGAAATTCAGCAGCGCTATGGAGTGCCAGATTGCTAATTGCCAAGAATGCGATTGGGGGGTTGTGAGAGTGGCTTTATGATTGTCGCTAATTTTTCCCCCATGCCCCCTGCTCCCTGTCCCCCTGCTATTTGAGAAAAGGTACATATGCGAACCGGATTTGGTATAATCTCTAAGTTTCGCCTATATACGCCCATAGATGATGATTTAAGATGAACATTCCCTCGATTTGTAGCTATAACGAATGGGACCCTCTCGAAGAAATAATTGTGGGAACTATTGACGGGGTTACAGCCCCTGTTTTAACCCATGACATAAAAACCTTCATACGAAAGGACTATTGGAGCTTCTATCGAGAGCATGGGGGGAAACCCTACCCCACAGAATTGGTGAAGAAAGCCGCCAAAGCTCTAGATAACCTTCAAGAAGTGCTTGAAGGAGAAGGTGTCATTGTACGACGACCAGAAGCTGTTGATTATGCCCATCATATTTTTAAAACACCTTATTTTACATCAGCGGGATTCTTTAATGCTGATGTGAGGGATGTCTTGCTTGTTGTGGGCGAGGAAATCATCGAAGCGCCTATGTCTCAAAGATGCCGCTATTTCGAGTTCTTGCGCTATCGTCCCCTGATTCAGGAATATTTCCAGCAGGGAGCAGGCTGGACAGCGGCTCCCAAGCCCAAAATGTCTGATGCCCTCTACGATTGGGACTATCCTGAAGAAGATATGGCCTTTTTCCGGGGGGAATCTGGTGTACCAGATAGCGTTGGTCCTTTGAATGGGCGCTTCATTACTACCGAGTCAGAACCTTGCTTCGATGCAGCTGATTTCACTCGCTTCGGCAGAGACATCTTGGCACAGAGGAGCCACGTCACCAACGACTTGGGAATTCAGTGGATGCAGAGGCATCTTGGCTCGGAGTACCGAGTCCACACAGTCAAGTTCCGTGATCCAGCTCCCATACATATGGATGCAACTTGGGTTCCCATCGGCGAAGGGCGTGTCTTGTCTTGCCCTGACCGTCCGTGCATCTCACCGGATATCCTAGAGATGTTTAAGCAGGGAGGATGGGAAATTCTTTATCCTCCCAGGGGCGTAGCAAACGCCGAATTTCATATGTCCAGCCGCTGGCTTTCTATGAATATTCTGATGATTGATCAGGAGCGAGTGGTTGTGGAGAAGAGTGAGGAACCAACGATTAAGTTTTTTAAAGAGATAGGCTTAAAGCCAATTTTAGTGGACTTTAAAGACCATTATGTTTTTGGAGGTGGGTTACATTGTGCAACTTGTGATGTACGCAGGCGTGGTATGTTGAAATCCTACTTTTAAATTTGGGTAGTTTCAATATGCAGCGAGCATAGCTAGTTAAGGAACAAAATTGGATACCAAGCAACAAAATTGGATACAAAAAAAAGCCATTTATACTCCCGATCAATTGAGCGTTAATGGTGTCGAAGTAATGCAGGACTGGGAAATTCCGTATATGAAGAAGTTGGCTTCAATCGCAACTTCAAATGGCGGACAAGTACTAGAATTAGGCTTTGGACTTGGATTATCAGCAGGTTTTATTCAAGACTCCCCCGACATTGAGAAACATACGATCCTTGAAGCCCACCCAGATGTACGCGAATTCGCGCAACAAAAATTCCCTGAAGCCTTGAGGATAGGTAGGATGGAAATTGTCCCAGGTTTTTGGCAAGAGGTTAGTTCACGTTTTGATGATGAGAGTTTTGATGGGATTCTGTTTGATACTGTCCCACTAACTCCAGAGGATGCAGGAAGTTTCCACCAACACGATTTTTTTAAGGAAGCGGGTCGGTTACTCAAAAAAAATGGAACATTTACTTATTTTTCACGGGTTGCCACTGAAATACCAGAAGCACATCAAAAACTATTGCAAGAAGCTGGCTTTTCCAAGATCGATTTTGAGGTTGTTGATGTAAATCCACCCCTACCTTCTCAGTATTGGGACTACAAAACAATCGGAGCTCCCATCATTAAGAAATGACCCTACCATCTTCTCTATTCTTGAGGTCTCAAATATTGCATTAACACTTAGGGACTCTTGGAGACTGGTTCCATACTATGGGTAAATCGATCAAATGTCTTTTAGTCAAGGATTTCGACAATAGATCTCTAAAATCTAATCAGGAGAAGTTTACAATCATTGGGGACAGCAACTATCGGGACTTAAACGATAAAAAGAGCAAAATTATGGTATAATCTATGATGGATCAACCTTTCACGTCGAAAGGGCGATTTACTCGCCCTAGGAGGCGCGCACCGTGATTATTTGATCACCAATGTTGAGGCAAAAAAAAGTAACAAAACAGTGGATAGTAATGACCTATTCCCAAAGAAATTGGGTGGAAGTATTTTCTTGGGAAGCCAAGGGTTGGCTAGGGTTGAAAGAATACCAAGTCAGGGATAAAAGAAGTCTAATTCACCATTTTATTCTAGTATTTTGTGCCTATATTTTTATTCTTTGGCATAAGTTAACCGGGGGATTACTTTGGCGATGGGCGTTCCAAACCTTGGCCACGCTACGCGAATGAATACTTTTACAGAAGCCTTGGAGGCTTTCCGTACAGCTATGTCTTTTCGTTTCTTTAATTGGCTAACTAACTCACAATCAGGAGGTGTTTGCTGCTTATAAAGCCAGTTTAGGCTTCATTTGGGCTTGATTTTTGTTTAAGTCCCACTAAAAGACCAGTTTTTCTGGCCTCTCACGATTTTTGATCAAAAAAAGCGATGCAGCGCGGTCTTGGGGAGGCAGCGCGGTCTTGGGGGTCTCCCCCATGACCGCGCTGCCGTGGTTTCCCCCACTCGCTATTGCATCAAGACACGGTGGCAGTGCCACCGATTACGACAATAAGGATGTTACTATTCTTCCGGTTCAAAATCTTCCTTACCGACCCCACAGACCGGGCATACCCAGTCATCTGGAATGTCTTCAAAGGGTGTGCCCGGTGCAATGCCACTATCTGGATCCCCTACCTCTGGGTCATATACATAGCCGCAAGCGGTACAGACATATTTCTTCATGGATATTCTCCTAAATTAGTGTTCTTCTCTCATGATTCTGATCATATCGTGTCCCGTTGTTTCGTTAGTGTTCTTTGTTATTGTTTTTTTATAAATTAATTCCATGACTCCCATGGCACTGAGCGACCAAGTAGTTCTTCCAATGCTGTAACTTCCTGTTTATAATACATAGTAAGAGCATTTTTGATAGCTGGTGAAATCGACACCTTTTCCTGAGGCTGCACATTAAGGCGTAAATAGATCGGATCCAAGGCTCGTCGAATTTTCCTCAAAACTTTGTGAATGGGTTTGTTTTGGGTATATTGACGCATACACTTTAAAAACTGCTCATAATTCCGGTGAAACCACCAATTTTTTACTGCCTTGCTGGGATTATATACTTTAAAGAGATAATCCCCATAGAAGCTGGAATCAATTCCTGCAAATCGACAAATTTTTTCAAGCACATATTTGGGATTACGGGATAATTCTTCATAAAAAGCCACATAAATTCTATCGGATCCGAATAACTCAAAGTAAGGTTTTAAGTAGACATAATAACGCCCTTGCTCAAGGGAACGCATATAGGTATAGGTATTTTCGTGCTCAAAATTATCTTTAATTAATTGCTGGTCAACATAGTTATCAAAGCTGATATTTTGAGGAAGATACTCTTTCTGTTTAGCAAATTTATACCAAGAGATTAAGCGAGAAACCGGTTCCCGTAGGATAAATATAAGTTTAACATTTGGTAGAGATTGTTTTATTTTATGGGGTGTACCTGATGAGTAAAGATAGTCTGGTGTTGCCTCCATCCGAATTTTTTCGACATTGGAGCACTGAGCATAACGAAAAATATCATCATATTTTTCTAGACCATCTTCATATCGATAGTTTGAAGCTTCTGGATAATCTTGATCCAAAAAGAAGCGAATTTCTTTGAGGTTAGAGGTACAAACTTGAGGATGATCAGCTAGATAATAAAATAGTGATGTGGTTGCCGCTTTTGTCGTGCCTCCAATAATCAAGTAAGAGTGCTGTTTAAAACTTGAACTATTCATAGATTTTATTACCCCTCATTCACTGTGATGTTTTTGCAGCAGAGAAACACCCTTTCGATGGAGTAGATAGATGATGAGTATCACATAGATAATAGCCATAACAGGCCAACTCATAGCAATACCAATTAATTCCCAAACTTGCCAAAATAACCAACTCAGAGCAACCCCTACAAATGCCATGGTCACCATACTCCAGACAACCAAACCATAAGCTCTCTGAGCATATAAACCAGCTTCAAGCACGGGGATTAGAGAAATAAATGCCAAGGACAGCCCTAACCAAAAGAATACTTGAGACGTCTGCTCAATAGAGGTAGCTTCAAAAGAACCATGTCCGTATAGCAAACGAATGATTTCTCCATGGGATACCACAATAAAAAGTACTGCAGGTAAGCTTACTAATAGAGTTTTGGTCAAGTTTTTGCGCAAAGCCGATCCCAACCGGGATTTATGCCCAGCTAAGTCATGCTCTGTCATGGCAGGCAAGCTGGTGGTAGCAATACTGACACCAATAATCGTTTGAGCAGCGGAGACGATCCGAATTGCAAAGTAGAATGTGGAGACCCCACCAACTGCTACTAAGGAAGGCAGCATCTGACTCTTGACTAGATTAGATGCGAGCTTAATCACAAAACCGATAGTAGGTAAAGAACCTGCTTGCCACAGACGCGCAAGGTCATCTTTGCCAGCCCACGCCAACCATTGATGTTGGTGTCCCGCTTTAAAAGCATCTAGAAATACCAGCACAAAGAATCCACCAAATCCCAAGGTATAAGCGATCGCTATCCACAGAGCAATACTAGACTGTTGCCATGCCAACCCAATGGCAGCCACTACGAAACCTGGTGCGATCGCATTCCGCAGAGCTACCGCACTAAAGCGCCTTTGGCTGTTGAGGATCACACTAAAGACCGCAATCCCAGGAGCAAACAAAACCATTGGCGCACAGATCCGAAATAAAAACGTTGCTTGTGCTCTACCCTCTGGAGAAAATCCTGGGGCTAACCCAGTTATAATCAATGGCGCTATAATTTCCAACAGAACAGTTAGACTAACACCGAGTACTAAAGCTAAGTTGACAATGCCACTGACCAAGCGATGATATTCCCTGTGATTCAGAGCATCTCGACGCTCCATGAACATTGGAACCAAGCTTTGTCTGGTTCCCTCCCGGCTCACGGTATCAATTAGTCGCGGTAAGCTGAGGGCAACAATCAAGGCATCTGTGGTTTGACTAGTCCCCAGTTTCGCCGCCATCAAAATGTCCGCAACCCACGCCAGTAGCATACCGAAGAAGGTCAGAGACATCACTCGCAGCGTGGGAGATTTCCACCCTTTGATTATACGGTTGGATAGGTTCATCAGATTACTTACTGCCAACACCTGATTAAGGTAGCAGACTTGGGGTCTTTCTCTGTTAGTTTTCCGTGCTAGTAGTTTCCAACAATTAGATCCAAATTGTTGCTACGTTTAAATTCACTGGTTTAAGACTCAGGTTGAAGTACCGGAGGGGAATCTTTAGGAGCGTCTGTCTTAGAACTTGGTTTTTCCCAGGCCAGGATAACCAGGCCAGTTGTCATTAACAGGGAAAGCGCCACAGCTCCCAAGATTACCGTTTTTTTGGTATTACCAACAGGTTCTTTCGGTAAGTTCGGCTCTACTAACAATTGCAGGGTTGGATAAGCAGTAGCATGATCCGATTTATTCAGGTTTAATTGAGCCGACTTCGCCGTAAATATAGCTTCAGAGATTTGCACCTCTCGCTCAAGCTCAGTCAGGGTTAACTGCTCCTGAATCAATGTCTGAAGTCTGGACTCTAGCTGAGCAATTTGTTCTGCCAAGGTGTTCACTTGACCGGTTAGTCCCTGCTGTTGAGCTCTCTGGTTGATTAACACTTGTGCCAGATTTGCTCGACCTGTCTGGGCATCTAAGCCTAAATTGAGATTATCCAAACGTTGAACATCCATCCCCTTGCCCAATAGCTGTTGGCTACGAGCAAGTAATGCCTCAAGCGCCGCTTGCTTCTTAGCTTTGAGATTAATCACCTGAGGGCTGTTTGGTGTCCATTGAGAATTTAGTATCGTTAGCTTAGCACTAATATCGCTATAGTTTTGCCAAAGTTTTTTAAACACTTCATCATCCTGAAGCATCAGAGCATCGGCTGCTTGGTCAGTTGACAACCTTAGGTTAGCTTCTAGCTGCCTTAATCCAGAGGTAGCCGCTTGCTGCTGAGCCAATAAATTAGCACGCTGCACTCGCAACCTTTCTACTTCTTCTGAAAGGTTATTGATTTGTTCAGAAATTTTGAGCAGTGACTTCTTTTTGAATTGAGACAGCTTTGTTTGGGCGTTTTTTAAGTTACTATTAGCAGAGTCTAAAGCTAGCAACGTCTTGTTATCCTGACGAGCTGATTCTTCTGCTCTTAAGTAATCAATCCGCTTGACTAAAGCTTGATAAAAAGCCTGAGTATTTCGCTGAGCGTCCGATGGGCTTTTGCCATCCGCTTCAAACTCTATGATAGTGGTACCTCTATCCAAATAAACCCTTGGCTTGGCAAACTCTTCAAAATCTTTGACTGAGGTATTAACAGCAGCAGCAGCTTCAGTTAATACGACGTCACTCATGGCGATATACTGGTAGTTTTGTCGTGGATCTACCTTTAAAAGATATCCGTAAGGAGATTTCTCACCTGGATTGGAGGAAGCTTGACCGACTCCAGGGAGTTGAACAGATCCTTGAGAACCCACACCAGGTATAATTGCTGCTGCCTTACTGGTGTAAGTTGGAGGGATTTGCTCGAGCACAAAAAAAGCTAAACCCAAAATAGCAGCATTGCTCAAAATCCCCAAACTTATGTAGGAAAACCATTTCAACCCATTGGGTCGAGAACGTTGGCGTGCTTCTGGTAGGGCTCGAATCGGAATTGAAGATTCTGTCATCTGTCTGTCATCAAAATAGATGCAGTCCACAAATTTACATTCAGACTAAATTATGAATATTTTGTGATTTTGACATCTCCCCCGGCTGAAGCACAGGGGATTCTACAAGGTTCCTACAAGGCAGGTTGAAACCGTGCCTTGTAGCTTCTCGTCCTATATGATCTTTTCATAGAGTTGAAAAGATCATACCGGTGCGGTAGTGTCAATGCTCCCCTACCCACCTTGGTCAGGTCAAGACCTAACTGTGTGGCTACTTTTCTAGCTATATTTGCAGCACCGTTACAATCGGCATTAATTAGCCAACCATTAGAAGTTTTGTACAGACCACGCCTAACTCGTTTGCCCGACGGTTTCCATCCTTTGGGTTTTTCGCCGTGTCTTGGGAGGCTGTCGGAGTCAAGATAAGACGCTTTGCTGGTGTACGCTTCCTCGGTAATTGTTAGCTTAATTCCATACTCAGGACAAAGCTGTTTCAGTCGTTCAATCAGTCTTTTTGTTGGAATGACCACAAAATTCTGATTACCCCGTTTCCCCATGCTTGAGGAATCTTTCTGTCCTTCGTTCCAACCAATGACGAGGTTTCCAACGCAATCGCTCAGGCACCGATTAATAATAAAACGGGCGGCTTTGTTGATCGCATCCCTGATTTGATTGTTTCTTCTGCGTTGGACACGATCTAAGTTTGAATCCCAGTATAATTCAGGCTTTCCAGCTTTATATTTGGCAACCAACCTGGCATAAGCCTGATTCAGAGACTTGAGCTTTCTGCCATCAATAATCAGGCTTCTCCCATGGGTTGAAACTCCGGTTAACCAGTTGTCCCCGCCGTGATCAAAACTCCATGCTTGGAAATAGTCTAGATTGGGATTATTTTCCACCGGTTGTTTTCCATCATCAATTACCCAATCGATCCATAATTGGCCTAGATACGGGCGAATAGTAACCTGTTTGACCCAATCTGGATCTATGAACCCTGGAGGTTCTAAGGCGATCTCAGTAAGCAGTTCAGGTCTACTTTCCTTGCTGATCGACGGGTAAAACAAACCGTTCTTATAGTTGAGCGCTTGTCTGGGAAAAGTGACGGCAGCTAGCCCGCCTTTCTTGCGGTACCTAAGCAGTTTTGGTCTATCGACTTGGCCTTTGTAGTAAAGGCTGACTAATTGGTTATAGCTAGTGATTGACTCGGCTACAGTTTTAAGAGTTTGTTGTGCTGACTGAGCCGCCATTGCCTTGTAATGAGGGTTGTCTTTCAAGCTGTTGCATAGCTCAGCATACTTGAGGGCGCACTTGTAAGTCTTCCAACCATAGCGCAGTTCATCCCCCCGCCAGTAAGTTGTAAATGCCTCTGGTTGCTGTTTCAACCAACTATAATGCTTCTGTTTGGAGTAATAGACTGCACAATTTATCAAGCTATTCGCTTGCTCACACTGAAATAGCCAGAAAGCATTTTCTTCGTCTGAAAACGTTGCTTTTACTGGAATTGTTTTGTACATCTTACTATCACCTCCCTCTCTTTATTATAACCTATTGGAATAGATACGGCGGGGTAAACCCCGTCCCGGGAGTTTCATCCCGGAGACGAAACCGTAAACCCTTTTGAAAAGGGAGGCTCTCACGTTCCCAGTATTTTTGGTAGTTCAGATCCCATGCTTTTAAACGATGGCGACCAATGGCATAAATCCTTTAGCTGCCATTTATTATAGAACTAGATGACAGAACTAGATGACGCACACAATAGTTTTTTGCCCATTAATTAAAATAACACCCCCATAGGACTACAGATCCAGATGGGGTTAGCCAAGACCAACTAACAACGGCGTAGCCTAATTGAGCTTAAGATTGACAATCTCAATCAGTTTTGATCAATTTTCAACCTACCCTACAAGGGACGCCAAGCCTTAACAACCTACCCTATGGGAACGCTAAGGGCGAACAACCCACAACCTTCAACCTTCAACCTTCAACCTTCAACCTTCAACCTTTAACCTTTAAACTTCAACCTTTAACCCCCAACCTCCAACCTCCAACCTCAAACTTTAAACCTTCAACCCCGCAACTCCCGAGAACGCTGATAAGACCCCAAAACCGCTTCAATCAAAGCCGAGCGAAAACCAGCCTTCTCCAACTTAGCGATCGCAGCAATTGTCGTTCCCCCAGGACTAGTAACCTGATCCTTCAATTGAGCTGGATGTATTTGAGTTTCCTTTAACAGCTGGGCTGTCCCCAATACTGTAGACTGTGCCAACTGCAATGCGATCGCTCTGGGTAATCCAGCTGCCACGCCCCCATCTGCTAGGGCTTCCACCAAAATCGCCACATAAGCTGGGCCTGACCCAGATAAACCGGTCACCGCATCCATCAGGTGTTCCGGAATCTCGACTACTTCACCAACAGCCCTAAAAATTGTCTTTGCTCGCTCCATTTGATCAGGCGAAACCCATTTTCCAGCAGCTAGTGCTGTGATTCCCGCCCCAACTGTTGCAGGAGTATTAGGCATTGCCCGGATCACTGACTGGGATGGAAAAGCGGTTTCCAGTCGTTCCAGAGGCACTCCAGCTAGAATTGAAATCACCATTGGCAACGTTCCTAAGCTGTGACCGTTGTCACCTCTACCCATTGCCAGTTCTGCCGCTACCGCTTCAAATACCTGAGGTTTAATTGCCAGTAACAAAACCTCTGATGCTGCCGCTGCCGCTTGGTTATTGGCAGTGACCCTTATCCCGTATTTTTGCGCCAAACCATCACGGCGCTGCTCCAGCAGCTCACTCACCAAGACCTGATCAGGCTGGTAAAGTTGTTGGGCAAGTAGACGGGATAGGAGGGCTTCTCCCATGACACCGCCACCAATTATGCCAAGTTTTATAGGCAACCCAACACCTCTCTTTTCAAATATTAATGTTATTCTTGAACACTAGACACTTGTCAAGTCCTGACTCTTACTGAGCCATCTGATCTGGCTCAGAACCCCAGGCTGGTGACGGAGCTGTCTGACGGGAAGGAGGGGCCTGGGGAGTAGGTATCTCATGAATCACACCAGACTGAGTACTTACCTGAACACAGCTTGGTGTGAACAAGAAAATACTTTCACCAATACGCTCTTGATGACCATCAATAGCGTAAGTCCCACCAGCCACAAAGTCCACCGCTCGTTGTGCTTGGTCTGGATCCATGATGGTCAGGTTTAAGACCACCGACTTCCGTTCCCGCAGTGCCTGAATCACTTGGGGCATTTCTTCAAAGGAACGAGGTTCAATCACTGCCACTTCTGAAATGCCATTGACTGCTCCAGGCATGCCAATCACATTATTGATGGGAGATGGCCCTACGCCTGCTTCTGATACCGTTGTCCGCTCCCGAGAACGACGTCTGGTTGGACGTTCCTCCTCTGATGGCGGTTGCACCGGTTGCTCTTGTGGGTAGGGAGTTGGGTAGGCATCCCCCTCCATGTCTTCATATTCGTATTCGTATTCCACTGGCTCATTCAGACCGACGAAATCGCGCAGCTTATTAAAAATACCGCTCATAGTCAACTCTCCATCACAACTTTAGTGTAAGCTTCTGCAAAACCGATAATCGACCTTCTCTAGGGCAGCAGTCTTGAGTAGATGCTTAGACTAGAACGTAAACAGTCTAACTTACCCCATAAGCTTACTTAATAATTTTCACCCTTGAGAACACCACAAGGTTATCAATATAGAATATATATCTGCCTTCTGCTCGGGGTGTAGTTGTCGAAACCAACACTTAGCAAAAGGTTATGCCATTATATATAAGAGGGCAATATTGATGATGGATGTGGTTGGGTATATACTACCCCATTACAAGGCTCTAGCCATAACCTAATTTCAGAAAACCCTCACAATCATCGTTTATACCTACTTCTGGCGGTAATATCAGCCCATTCACCTTGTCCGGCTCCAAGGAGTCTCCCAATTAACCCGAACGGGTTTCCTAATGGAACTTATTGGAAGGTTTGCTGATGGATAATCCGAAGCTGCTCATAGTCAGCCGATGAACCACTGCGCCTAAGTAAGCGAAGGCGATTTTCTACCAACAGCCGAGCCTCAGAACGACTGATTGGCTCAAAGGCAATACCATTGGTGGTACTTTTCACCAAAAAGAAAAGTCTGTGGGCATAGATCGTAGTGAACAACTCTTGTTGTTCTTCAACAATGCAAACTCGAAACAGTAGACCAAAATTGGGGTGATTGAGGTAGTTTTCAGAACTCATCAAAATCCATATTAGGCGGGACTTGAGCACCGAACTATCTGGTAATGGTCAAATAAGTCATTTCCATGACTTACTTTCCCTTAGTCAGGTTAGTGATATTGTGCCAGGGGTGTAAGCATTCAGCTATCAGTCTTGAGCCTTGGCCTATGGCCACGCATCGCGTATTGCTCACGCTACTTGAGGTGCCGTCAGCTAATCAACGGTCGGTAGTAAACCAGCATCGGGGGTGCTGGTACGGCTGGTTTAAAATCCCTGCTCGTTTTACTGATCCGACCCCGTGCAGTTAAAGCGCCTGCTAGCACCTCTAGTAGCGATGCAGTGGCCTCACGGGGAGGCAGTGCCGCCAAAGGGGGTTACCACGGGGCTTTCAAGGTGCGGACGCAGGTGACCCACGCAGCCCCTCCCGATGAGCAACTGCCGTGGTTTCCCCCACTCGCGCTTTGCATCAAGACAGCGTAGGCGTAGCGCATTAGCTAATAGCACCTCAAGTAGCGTGGGCGTAGCGCATTAGCTGATAGCTGATAGCTGACGGCTGAATGCTTACCCAGGGGTTTGGTTCGTTAGTTAATCTAGGTAAGACTAGGAGTCAGCAAGACCCTAACAATTCCTAAAGACTTTAACCAAGTTATAGAGATAATAGCTTGATTGGTGGATTATAGTTCGCCAGGGAGAACAATTAGGGGATTGGGTCATATTGTTTCTGACGGCATTAGAATTGCAAGATAATCCTAATCGGATCTTACTTACCAAGTCTACCCAAATCTCCACAATCCAAATCTCCCCTACCTTGGTTGAACTCCTCAATACCGATACCAACCGATTGGAGATCGACTGAGGATTTAGAAGAAGCCCATAGGGGAAGAGGATGGGGAGCAAAAAAAATACACTAATAGTTTTGGCAATAGTTTTGGCTGTGACTTCGTGAAATTTTAATAAAGATTGCTCAGAAGTCCACATGTTTCAAAAATTCTAGGTCGATAATGGTTCTATAAGCTAATGATTTCCCTAGTAATTAGCAGACTAAACTATCCGGATTAACGAGTCTAATGACTGAAAACTGGAGTGAACAAGAGACAAAAACTATCAGTAGAGGTGCATCCAGATAATAAATGATTAGGCGTTTTCAGGATGTTATTGATTAAGGGTAAGCATTTTCCTAATAGCCTAATCTCGACCCTGCAATGTTTGTAGGGTCATTATTATGAATTGATAGTGATTTTACAATGCCCGTTAGTTTGTCTTAATTGCTGGGCATCTTAGTGAGTAAGTCCTGGTAAATTGGTCACTCAATTTGGTCACTCAATTTGGATAGTAGGCTGACACACTGGGCTGTTAGTCTGTGAACTTCAATCGATAAATCTTTGAGGAGTAAAGTAGAAACATCATGTTTGACTGCATAATCGTTGGTGCGGGACCGGCTGGTGGAACTGCTGCTTATCACCTGGCTAAAGGTGGAAAGTCTGTGGTGGTTCTAGAAAAAGAATCCTTACCCCGGTACAAGGCTTGTAGTGGGGCGGTTTCCCCACAAGTGCAACAGTGGTTTGATTTCGACTTTACACCTGCCATATCTCTGAAAGCTGAGAGTGTACGCTACACCTGGAAAATGGATGACCCAGTAGAAGTGAAACTGGACACTCAAGAACCGGTTTGGATGGTGCAACGGGATGTTTTCGATCACTATCTCATCCAACAAGCCCAAAAACAAGGTGCTGAAATTCGAGATAATACAGCAGTTACAGGGGTGGAGTTTAAGGGAGACCACTGGCAGGTCAACACTGTCAATGGGACTGTTGAAGGTCGCTACGTGATTGCAGCTGACGGTGCTACTGGACCGATGGCAAAATGGTTGGGATTCAAAGAACGTAAATCACGTCTGGCATTAGCCCTAG
The DNA here is from genome assembly GCF_010692525.1 of Moorena sp. SIO3B2. Lineage (NCBI taxonomy): Bacteria > Bacillati > Cyanobacteriota > Cyanophyceae > Coleofasciculales > Coleofasciculaceae > Moorena > Moorena sp. SIO3B2. The sequence continues at coordinate 31,956 of NZ_JAAHHE010000026.1, read as the reverse complement.
AGGTGCCCAAATCGGAAACCAATAGTACCGAGATCCATTTTGACTTTGGTCAGGTCAAAAATGGCTTTATCTGGAATATTCCTAAAGCCGAAGGCTACTCCATTGGTCTTGGCTCCTTACGGGGTGGTGACCTGAAAGACATGGAAAAGATAGTCAAAGGTTATGCGGAGAAATCCGGCTTAGACCTGAGTAGCTGTAAACAGCACGAAGGTGCCATCTGCGTCTGGGAACGTGAGGAGAAGCTGCATACACAAAATGCTGTATTAGCTGGGGAAGCTGCTTGTGTGGTGGATCCCATGACTGCTGAGGGAATTCGACCCTCCATGTTCAGTGGCATGAAAGCAGCTGAGGCCATTCAACAAGCTTTGGCAGGTCAAGCCGATGCCTTAGAAAACTATACCCAGGTGATGCAGCAAGAACGGGGAACTGATATGAGTTGGGCTGCTAAGCTCGCTGGTGCGTTCTACAGCTTTCCCGGAATTGGGTACAAAGTCGGCGTTAAAAAACCCGTTGCTACTCAAATCATGCTCAACATTCTGTGTGGGCAATTACGCTACTCCGAAGTAGTAAATCGTGCCATGAAGCGCTTGAACCCATTAAGCGGGGGATAATGGTGATAGGATAATTAATTTTGTCTGGTATCTTATCACATAAATAGTTGGGGTTGTTGAGGGTGGACACTTGACTGTCAACCCTCAACCCTCAACAGATAATACCATTAATGTCGGGTAAAAATGACCACACTTGACCCCACCACAGGACTACGGGCAAGTAACGTTCCCTCTAGGTCAGTAATTTCCAACTTGTTAAAGTCTAATTGTTGAGACTGACTCAGCATCCTTTGAGCTAAGGTATTCTGCTGAGCATCGTTGAGTTGGTACCACTCATCACTGACCTTGACCAAGAGCATACTTCTGAGAAAGTTCGCCTCAATTGCTTGAATCAGGTCATTACCGTACTGAGCAGTAATAGCCGCAATTTGATTTTGAATTCCGACAATCAGGCTTTGTTCAGGAGTTAACTCTGGTGTGGGTATGGGTTCCGATTCCACAAGTTGTGATTCCTGAGGAACTTCCAAATTTTGTGGAGAATTAATGGTATCAGCAGTAACTTGTGCCACCTGTGCTGGTGTCTTTGGTAGAAGCGCTAGTGTTGTCCATAGAATGACTACTACCACGCTTGCGATCGCACCAGTCAACATCCAATCAGACAGTTTTTCATTCCAAGCTGCCGGTAGCAAGGAGCGGACTTTTTTTAAGGTGCCATCCCACAACCGGCCAAGAGTACTAAGAATCGGCAGCAAGCGATTCATTAATCCAGACTTAGGCTGAGAAGACGATAACTTTCCCTTGCCAGTGGTCTGAGGCGATTGACTTGTTGTTTCCAAGCTGTCTTTGGATTTATCTGTCACTGATGGTGTCGGCGGCGTTTGCATTGGTTGATCATTTGCCGCTTCTGGCTGCTGTTTTTGCTCTTCTGACATTGTACTTCCTCCCAGGCAGCGCCATTTTTTGATTCAATCGATTGACACTCCTCCCTACTCACTATATGCGGACCAACATGTGTAGGTACTGACACAGACTTCTTGACCATTTTCCCACAAAGAACGAGCATTCTTGACTGGGGTAGTGCGGGGGGACAGCAACTGTTGTTTTCCTTTACTGCCGTGCTATATCCTCTAGCCTATTAGGAATTTAGATAAGATTTCCTAATCGAGCAATGGTCAACTTGCTTACCAGAAATGCAATGTTCTATCACTACCTATTTATCACTACCCTCATAATTTTAATGGGAAATTGAACAGGTATTATACCCACTCAATTTCCCAGTATCAAAGCTCCGTCTTCAAGGTAGGAGGGCGGAGATATTCGCGATTCAGTTATACCGCAGCAAAGTAAACTTTTGATTTAACAGGGTCAGGGTTCATAGTTTTGTCACCTGGTTGCCAGCCTGCTGGGCAAACTTCATCGGGATGAGCTTGAACGTATTGAATTGCTTTCAAGGTACGCAGGGTTTCGTCAACGCTACGACCAAAGGAGAGGTTATTGACAGTAGCATGCTGGATAATGCCCTCCTTGTCCATGATGAATAAACCACGCAAGGCAATACCGGCTTCCGGGTCAAGAACGTTGTAAGCGGTGCTGATGTCTTTTTTGATATCAGAAACCAGAGGATAAGCTAGATCGCCTACACCTCCATCCTTGCGGTCAGTCTGAATCCAAGCCAGGTGAGAGAATTCACTGTCAACAGAGACGCCAAGGACTTCGGTGCCTAGTTCTTTGAATTCTTCAAAGCGATCGCTAAATGCAGTAATTTCAGTAGGGCAAACAAATGTGAAGTCTAGGGGATAGAAAAACAGAACGACGTATTTACCACGATAGTCAGACAGTTTAATTGTCTTGAACTCTTGCTCGAATACAGCAGTGGCCGTGAAGTCGGGAGCCAGTTGGCCTACCCGGAGACATCCTTCTGTCGTAGTCATGTCGTTATTCTCCTTATAGTGTCTAGGGTGTCAGTTGGCTACAGATTGCTGATCAAGTGGTGGTCACCTCAAACCTTGCTACCCATACTATTTCTCAAAGTGCTGGCTAAAAAGATACATCTTGAGAGGGAGTTCATGGATAAGAAAATGATCTAACCAATATCCCATGTCCATGCCGAGACCATGACATGATCTGTAACCTACCACACAAATGGTATCAAATCTAATTGATTATTTACGAACCTTTACAATTAGATCATAGTCATAACGATTTTGATTAGTAGGCTTTCCTTCAGGTGCGACCCGTGGCGAATTTAATTCTTAATGGTAAGAGCGCATATAAGTATCCAGTATTAGGAAATATTTGATGGAGCTTTATCGTTGATCCTTCCCAATTACTCTTTTACACTTTATTCTTCATGCTTTATAATTTACTCCTAACCCTTCATGCTTCAAGAATACTCAATTCCAACAGGGTTACCTCCCAAACCAATCGCGGCTGAGCATAACTGAGCAGGTATCGCCGAGCTTGCTCTAGCTTTTTAATCATCTCTGGTTGAGTGTGTGATTGCCAGTAGCAGTGTTGTAAATACTTCACTAACCAAAGCTGAGTGTGGGTATCCAGGTTGTTGTCAATTTCCTTTGCCAGTGCTAATGCTTGACGGGATGTGTGGGGTAACTGGGTAAGTTGGGTGAGTAAGTTTGGGGGCATGGCTTTGAGTTGCTCAAAAGCAGCGATCGCTTCCCCCGGACTTCCCTGGGCAATAGCGAGTACTGATGGTTCCTGTAAAATCTGTTGATGACCGGTTTGCCACAGCACTGTTGTCATAGTTTCGGGCCCCAGCCGAGAAAATGGAATCCGCTGACAGCGAGACACTAGGGTCGGCAACAAAGATTCAGTGTTAGGTGCGATCACTATCAACGTAGCGTTTCCCGGTTCTTCGAGAGTCTTCAGCAAACCATTGGCTGCTGGCTCTGCCATAGTTTCTGCTTGCTCTAGTACCACCACCTTACGTGATGCTTCTAGAGGAGAATTACTCAGAAACCGAGCAATTTCCCGAATTTGTTCCAACCGAATTTGGGGGGGTGCCTGACGCTGAATTCCTTTTTGGACAGCTTCTGTAGCAGACACCAGTGTACCATTCTGGAGATAGGTTGGCTCTACCCACAATACATCTGGGTGATTGCCCTGAATCAGTCGTTTTTTAATTGAGACTTGCCCATCAGCTGGGATACCTTGACCAAACAACTGTTCAATAAAAGCCCGTGCTACCAGACTCCGCCCCACCCCAGATGGACCAGCAAACAGGTAGGCAGGGGCAATGCGGTTAGTTGTAATTGCTCCGTTCAATAATGCGATCGCTTGGTCTTGCCCTAGGATAAAATCGAACGCTCCTGGAACCATGTTCTCAACCGTTCACCCAAAATCTTCTGAATGGCATTATGCACCTCCTCCTCACTGTAGCTAGCATCTACCCGAACAATCCGATCGGGATTTTGTTGATACAACTCCTGAAATCCCTGCTGCACTCGTCGGTGAAATGCTAAGTCAGCTTGCTCCATGCGGTCAACGGTTCCCCGCTGTCGCGCCCGTTCCAGACCAATTTCGACATCAATATCTAGCCACAGGGTGAGGTCACTTTCCAGTCCACCGGTAGCAATTTGATTAAGCTCCTCGATCAATTTCAAGTCAATACCTCGGCCATAACCCTGGTAGGCAATTGTGGAATCCGTGTAGCGATCGCATAAAATAATTGCTCCGTTGACCAACTGTGGCTTAATCAACTCTTCAACATGTTCAGCCCGATCAGCAGCATAGAGTAAAAGTTCAGCCCGAGGGTGAATAGGTGAGGAATCTCTATCTAGTAGCAGTTGGCGAACCTTAGCGCCTAATAATGTTCCCCCCGGTTCTCTTGTGACTACAACGGGCATGGTTTGATCCAAAGTACCTAGACAGTCTTGTAAGCCACCAGCTCGAAGCCAATTTGAGCATCGCTGCAGTTGGGTAGTTTTACCACCGCCTTCCACTCCCTCGAAAACAATTAGCTTACCGCTCAAGCCTACCTCCTTTACTACTCATGGCGCTAATGTTTGATAGCCTACAGCTTAAACAATGGCTTGAACAAGCTCAGGCATTCAGCGGTTCCAATTAGCTTGGCGATCAATCACGCCTCCTTAAGCTGTGCTAATAAATACTGACGATATAAATCACAACTTGGCATGACGTGATTTCCGTCAAAGATGATCAAACCTAGATTCTTTAATCTATTGATTAAGATTGAATCTAACTCAACACCTCTATCGGTTTGAATCACCTTGTTGAAGAAAGTGGCTAACTCAGGATTTTGCCTAAGTCTAGTTAATTTTAGCAGCAGATGATCCCTATAAATTCCCTCTCGGGTAGGTGCTTGATCAAGAAGTTGTTCTAGGCTAAGGTTTTGACAAGCCAAGTGATAGAGAGCAAGCTGCACTAATTTCGGATGTCCCCCCACCATAGCCATTAATTTCTCCCTAGCTTGACCTCTAAACCAATCGAGTCCATAAAGCTGGGCTAACTGCTGAATTTGTTGAAGGTTAAACTGGGGTAATTCAATGGGCAATCCTAAATTCGATAAATAGTCAGCTATTTTAACAGGAATATCAACTTCTGTGGAGTAAGCAAGCACAAGCCGCAGCTTTTGCCAAGGTGTGACGTGTTTGGCAGCCTCAGACCAAGATCGCAACAGAATAAAAAAGTCAAGAGCTGTTTGCCTATGCTCAAGGAGCAAATTCACTTCATCCATCGCCAAAACTAGGGGCTGTTCAAGGGACTCTAAGATATGTCCTTGAAAAAAAGAGCTACAGCTTGCTTTGCTGCCGATGTCCTCATGCCAATACTCATCCAATTGCTTGGCAAGCACCAGTTGATTACATAGATTAGCACACAACCAACGTAATAACCGATCTAAATTACTTAAAATCGCTCTTTCTGCTTGGGCAAAATTAATCCATACTGTTCCGTAACCTAGGGATTTTGCCCGGTCTACTATCCGCAGCATCAAAGAGGTTTTACCGGTCTCTTTCGGGGATCTAATCAGGATTAGACTTCCGAGTTGTTCAATGGCTTGGTAAGCCATTTCTTCGACAACGGGACGTTTAATGTAAAACGCTGATGATAGGGGGACTACTCCAATGGGAAAGGTTGGGCATTGGCTCAAGGATTGGTAATATTGCTCGATTAGCTCTTGCTGTAAGGGACTCAGAGGAATGCTAGCTAAAACTGGTTTGAAGTTGCCCTTGGTGATTGGTTTGCCAAAAATCTTGCTGAGCAATAGCCATAACTTAGAAGCGATTCTCCTGAGATATTCACTACCGTAGTGTATCTCCTCCGCCATCTCGGCATAGGTTTTTTCTTCCCAGGCTTGGTACAGAATCCATTCCTGAAGGGAAGTCAATTTAGTGTACCCCATAACTGTGAGTACATCTATGAGCTGATCTACTGTCATCGCCTTACTCTGTGCACCTTTTGCTGATGGTCTTGAGTCAGAGATGACCAAAACCAAGGAAGATCAATTGTTTGAATAATTATAAGGAATATAGAGTGTTGATCATACCGATGAGGTACATTCAATTTTATTACCCCCTTGCGCGCGGGGATTCCTACTCCCTACTGCCTACTCCCTACTCCCTAAAACCCAGGACGAAAGTACCTCACCCAATTGAAAACTGCTATAGAATTTCCCAATGAATTGTAAACAAGTATTACAGTTTTTTCGATTCCCAAAAATCTTTATATACTTGATTAGCTCTTGCCTCTTGCCCGCCCCCCTTACTAAGGGGGGTTAGGGGGGATTCCTCTTGCCTTTCCCTAAGCAATTAGGTTTACAACTCCAATGGAAATTCTCTAGTTAAGTGTCACACAGGCTTTTAGGGATCAGTAAGCTGATCAGATCAGGTAGCTTGATTCCAGTATGGCACGGAATGGATAGTTAGGTTCCATGATAGTAAATTAGTTACATTGAACACTTGACAAATTAAATCAATTAATTATAATTACATAATTAAAATAATTTTTGGGCAAATTTTTCCCTAAAATTTTGGGTTAATTGATAATAGTCTCAATAAAGCGGTAGATTAGTGGGCTAAATGCCTAGCATTTAGCCGCGACGATGTAGCCAAATCCTCTAAGACATTGGCTACAGCTTTTTATTGGGTTTTTATTGACAGTGCAAGGTCACATTTGTAATGATTCCTTTGGGATATAGAATTATGGGTGTATCACAGTCTAGATCCAGTGGCTCTGGGAGTCAGGGATAAAATTCAGGGCGATAGACTGTGAACCGAGAGTCCACAGGTCAGTTTGTAATATTCGGTGTTGTATGTAGACTCTAGTATCTATACTCTGGTAATGCTGGCGATATTGTTGATTAGGAATACTTAAGGTGTTATAAATTAACCTGTTATCAGTGTTTGTGTTGCCGTAGCGGGACCCAGTAGCTTCCAAACTACACTTTGAAGTGCGGAATGTGGGATACCAAACAATCCCTATCTACTAGTTAGCACTACCATCTTGATTGGAATTATGGTTCCGATCCATATTGTGCTGGGTTTTTTTACCAAGACTATCAGAGTCCAAAATTAATAACTGATAGCGCTGCGCGCAGGGAACAGGGAACAGGGAACAGGGAACAGGGAACAGGGAACAGGGAACAGGGAACAGAAATATGTCTTAAGTGTTCAGTTTTTTCGGGAAAATTTGTCTGGAAATAATTTTAAGCTTTTTTAAGTTGAGAGTATTCACAAAGTATTCACTAACTATTGTTAGAACTTTCTAAATCCAGTAACTGATCAATTTTTAATAAATATCCGGATTTAGAGTCTTGAAGGTGTAGTTAATAATTAGTTATTAAACTAAAACTTACCAAGTTTTTATGATTTAAAACAATCCAATAATTACTTTGGTTAAAAAATATATTTCTACCCTAGGTTAGGGGATTTAATTAATGCAATCGTATTATATATAGGGAATCAAAGGTAACGAATCCAAGAATACTAGTTAGTTGGTAAACACACTATTCCTAAAATATAGGTAATTACGTAATGACTATGCTAATTTGTCAGAAGCAATGATTAAAAATATTGCTTAGCAATCATTTTAGGCATTGATATTCGATTGATATTAAAAAATTAATTATCAAAATATCAGAGCTATAAACAGTATTAATTTTAATTAATTAAAATTAATACAAGTTAAGCATACCAGATACCTAAGAGCATTTTTTTATGTTCCATAAAATCAAAAAAATGTGTACCTCACCTATTTGATAAATGCTATATAGCGTTGAGCATACTTATGAAGTACAGTCAATTTTATTACCCCTAATCCCGACTCCCTCGGTGCGCGCCTCCTAGGGCGAGTAAATCGCCCTTGGGTCGCACCGCTCCCGACTCCCTAAAACCCAGGACTAAAGTACCTAAAGCAATTGATAAAATCTATAAACTATAACCCATAAATCACTGACTCTCAAACAGTTTTACTTCTTATTAATTAAAGTGACCAAGAAACTAATTTTAACTATTTTCTATCAGTTTAATCCTTGGCATAGCAGCATTGGTGGGATTCAGACCGTCATCCGCTCCTTTATCAAATATGCTCCCAGTGAGTTCGAGGTGCGGTTGGTCGGAACAGGAGACCTGGCTTCAGCTTCCGGTGTCTGGCAAGAAGGAGAAGTAGCGGGTCGAGCCATTCAATTTATGCCCCTGTTTCCTTTGGAAGATGACAATGTTAGGGGCTTGATACCGACGACGGTGAAGTATACGACTGCCCTGTTCGGTCGTTGCTTGGCATCGGATTTTATGCATTTTCATCGCATCGAACCCAGCTTAGCAGCTCTCAATTGGTCTGGAGAGAAGACGCTGTTTGTACACAATGACATTGCCAAGCAGATGAATCCTGCAACGGCTAATAATGGCATTCTTTGGCAGCGTTTTTCCGCAAGCTATTTTGCCCTCGAAGGCTTACTGGTGAAGCAATTTAGCCAAATTTTTTCCTGCAATACTGAATCAGCTAAGTTTTATCAACAGCGTTATCCAGCGATCGCAAATCGTGTTGCTTACCTAAAAAACACCGTTGATGACGAGGTGTTCTATCCCCTAGACCCAAAGCAACGAGCACAGGGACGCAAAGCTCTGGCACAGGAGCATAATTTGTCTGAACAGACCCGTTTTATCCTTTTCGCCGGTCGTCTGCATCCTCAGAAAGACCCGATGTTACTGATACGGGCGATGGCAACTTTATATATTGCCAATGTTCACTTACTGATTGCTGGGGATGGGGAGTTAAAGGATGAACTCCGTGGTGAAATTTCCTTTCTTGGGTTGTCTAACCGAGTGACTATGCTTGGAGCAGTAGGTCAGGAAAAACTAGCAGACTTATACCGTGTCTGTAGTGTCTTTGTTTTGACTAGCGTTTACGAAGGACTGCCCTTGACTGTCCTTGAGGCTCTCGCCTGTGGGACACCTGTAGTGACTACGAATTGTGGTGAAACCCCCAAATTTCTCGGTGCTGACAGTGGGATTGTTTGCAAAGAGCGTACTGCCGTTGCGATCGCAGATGCTTTGGGTAAGGTCTTGCACCATCCAGAGAATTATTCAGCCTCCTCCTGTGTGCGCACGGCTCAACCCTATAGTGCTCGCACAGTTGTCAGCAGTGTTTATGAGCAAATGCTCAACCGTGCTCACCAACGGTCTGCCTAATCTCTGTCTAATCCGCTGCCTTTAATCAAGATAGAGCAGTCAAACTTACATAGTAAGCATATGCGCTACAGATGGTGCTACTTGAGGTGCTATCAGCTATCAGCTATTAGCGTGTCGCGTATCAGCCAAAGGCCTGTGGCCACGCTACACTGAACAGTTTATGCCCATAGCGCACGCTACACCGAACAGCTTTTGAATAAAATAAGCTGACGGCTGACGGCTGACGGCTGAATGCTTACCTTACATACTCAGGGTGTCATCACCACTTCATTAGTCTGCCGAAGAGTATTGTAAAAGAGAAAACTAGAACTCATGAAAATTGCTGTAATTGGAGCCAAAGGAGTACCTGTTAAGCAAGGTGGCATTGAACGTTACTGCACAGAACTCTATCCCAGAATCGTTGCCCAGGGTCATTCGGTAGATCTATTTGCACGGTCGTCCTACACCGAGTCTACCGGTTTTTCATCCTCTGACTACAAAGGTGTTCGAGTAATCTCTCTACCCTCGATACAATTCAGAGGAATAGATGCTTTGGCTAATGCTGCCCTGGCAGCGATTATCTCCAGTGGCAAACGCTACGACATCATTCATTTCCATGCCCTAGGTCCAGCTGTGTTCTCCTGGCTCTCCAGAATTGCCTCTTCTGCAAAAATTGTGGTTACCTGTCAGGGATTGGACTGGCAACGAGCCAAGTGGGGGAAATGGTCGAGTGGGTTAATTCGTTTGGGGGAGAGGAACGCGGTCTACTCTGCCCATGAGTTAGTGGTAGTGTCACAAGCACTCCAAAATTACTTTCTCAACACCTATAGCAAGAATACAGTCAATATTCCCAATGCTCCAGGGATTTACCCAGAGTCAGACCCCAAATTTTCCTATGGTAAATTCCTAGGTCTAAACCCGGGGCGTTACATTCTGTTCTTGGGCAGGCTTGTACCGGAAAAACGACCTGATCTACTGATCAAAGCTTTCCAACGGCTCAAATCTAACGGTTGGAAACTGGTGATTGCTGGTGGTGATAGTGACACTCATAACTACATCGCCAACCTACATGACTTGGCAGGCACAAATCAAGACGTGTTATTCGTTGGTGAACTCTATGGAAGTCGCTTAGCCGAGATTGTTCGGGGCGCAGGGTTGTTTGTTCTGCCTTCGGATTTAGAAGGATTACCGCTGGTGATGCTAGAGGCAATGCAGGAAGGGATTCCAGTGCTCGCTAGTGATATCCCTCCCCATCAGCAATTGATTGGTGAACAACGAGGTCTACTGTTCCAAGCAGGAAACGTAGACTCTTGTGTCCAAGCTCTAGAGAGGGCGATCCGCCAACCTCAAGAGTTAGCGGACATGGCCAAGAAGGCACAAGACCATGTAGCCACTTACTATAACTGGGACAAAATTACTGCTGATAACTTAAGACTGTATCAAAAACTCTGTGCGTCCTCTGATCCCAAATTCAGTGTCACGCTCCCCTTTTTCAAGAACCAGTAAAACCACAGAGTTTCGTCAACGTTATGGACACCAGCCTTTCATCACTACCATTAGCCTTAAAGCGGCGGCTTTTGCCAGCCCTTGTTACCTTTACATCCGTAATTGGTGGAGCGATTGCCTATTTGGTTGTTACCCCACCAGTGTACCAAGTGAAAGCACGGCTGATGCTGGACAATAAAAAGGTGAGTGTATCTGAGTTGGGTGACAACCTCAGCCAAGTCCCTGCTAATACACCCGGTGGAGCTGACCCAATCGCAACTCAAGCAGAACTAGTGGGGTCAGAACGGCTTCTTCAGGGAGCACTTGACGAGATTGCTCTACTCGGCAGTTCACAAGAAGGACTGACCATAGACACACTCCGTGAGGATTTAAAGGTAAAAATTGTGCCTGCTACCAATATTCTTGAGCTGAGCTATCAGGGTCAAAATCCAGAATTGGTAACCACGGTGCTCAATGCTGTCGCCAACGCAATGGTTACTGAAAGTGCTGAAGGGATTCGTTCAGAAGCTAGAGCTGTGCGGGAATTTTTGGAGAAAGAAGTACCATTACGGCGTTTGGAGGTAGCAGCAGCAGAAGCAGCGTTAAACAAATTTAAACAGACCACTGGTTTAGTTTCTCCGGAGGAACAAACACAACTCTTAGTCAGGAGTTTAGCTACTTTAGAAGACCAAGAACGTGCTGTGTCTATTCAACTCCAAGATGCTAAAACCCGTAGCCAAGAACTCCAGACCATAACCAGTCTGAATAATACTCAGAATGCTTACATCGCTGGACGCATTGGTCAAGATCAAGAACTCCAAGCCTTACGAGCTCAGCTAGTAGAGTTGGATCGGGAGTTAGCCAAAATGCGATCGCGTCTAACTGATCAAAATCCAGCGATGATATCACTGGTTCAGGAGCGGTATGAACTCCTTACCCTCTACAATCAAAAACTTTCTCGTCTGTTACCGACTAATCAGTCCAATAATCAAATTATTGCCCCTGGTGATGTGGCCTCTGATCAGTTGAGCCAGGACTTTACCTCTAGATTTATTTTAGCTCAAACAGAACGGTCGGCACTGGAACAAAAGCTCTACCTGGTGCAGACTGAGCGCATTAAACTCCAGAATCGTCTTGGTCAAATACCAGTTCTACGGCAACCCTTTGCTAGCTTAGTTCGCCGACAAGAAGAAGCAATTGCCTCTCTTAAACTCCTCCAAAACAAACTGGAAGAAGCACGGATTGCAGAAGCCCAACTAGTTAGCAATATTCAAATTATTGAGCGGGCAAAACTTCCTTCATCACCCCAGGAACCCAATCCAAAAGTGGTGCTGGTGATAGCTACTGCTGCTGGAATTGCCCTAGCTGTCGGTATGGTGCTGCTGCTGGAGGTAATGGATAATACCCTACACGATGCCTCGGAAGCGGAGGCACTCCTGAAGCTGCCTAGGCTGGGGGTATTACCGAAGATACCTGCTCAGGCACTCAGTCTTGAGCAACCGAACCGATTCTTGGAAGATATGAGGTTAATGGAGCCTTACCGCCTGCTCCTGACAACCATGGAGTTGCGTGCTCAGAAGACCTTACAGCTGATTGTGGTCAGCAGTGCTGTTTCCGGAGAAGGTAAGTCAGTGGTAGCTTCCCACTTGGGTGCGGTTTCAGTAAGATTTTCCCGGCGGACATTGATTATTGATGCCGACTGGCGTCACCCAATGCAGCACAATTTGTTTGGCTTACCCCCTAAGCCAAAGGTTACAGATGTAATTGACAGCAATCAAACCTGGCGGTCGGCGGTGCAACCCACAGCCATCGCAAACCTTTCGATTTTGACCTGTAGTGACCAGCCCTCTGGTTCGGCTACCTTCCTACAGTCACAGATGATCAAGTCTATTTTGGCAGCAGCCGCAGATCATTATGACCTAGTCATTGTAGACACGCCACCAGTTAGTAGTTTTGCTGATGCCCATACCTTGAGTCGGTATAGTGATGGGTTGGTGATAGTCACACGTCCCAACTTTACCCAGAAAGATATCCTACTACAGACAGTATCGGAATTGAAAGATAGTAGCACTCCCATACTGGGGTTTGTTGCCAATGGCATAAGCGATCGGACTCAACAGTACTATTTCGATTCCTTCGATAGTTACCAGCCTCAAGCCGAATTCAGGCAGACCCATGGCAAGGAAGCCAGTAACAATTGTGCTGTTGTATCCAAGGGGGTTGATCATGCAGATTCATAACCCCTGGCATCGTTCCTCTGCTCTGACCTTTTGGCTAGGACTGGCAGGTGTGCCGATTGGTCTAGCTGTTGGCTTACTCGCAGGTACTCAGCCGATTTTGCTTGGTTTAGGGTTGGTTGCAGTAGCGGTGGTGGTCTACTTCTTTGCCCGGTTTGAGCAAGCGGTACTGGGACTATTGATCTTGCGTAGCTGTCTCGATCCGTTTTCTGATCAACAGGTACCAGCAGCTTTTGCTATCGGACTCGACGGCTTGACTTTGCTTTATGTGACAGTGATGTTACTGAGGGGGCAAACTGTACGCACTGATAAGTTTTGGTGGTTCTTTGCTGGTTGGGTGATGCTACAAGGCTTGTGGGTGATACTTTTGCCTCTGGGAGGGCTGGGGCTAGATGCTTCGTTTTTGCTAGAAAGCATCCGTGAGTGGATACGTCTATTTTCTTGGCTGATGGTCTACTTGCTGGTAATGCAACTCAAGGACAGGCTTCCACCTAAGCAAGTTGTCTATGGGCTGTTTTGGGCTCTGCTCTTACCAGTTACAGTAGCGTTGCTCCAGATGTTTGTACCTTCGGTTTTACCTCCCATGTTTGCTGCTGATGGAGGTTATTCCGAAACACTAGATGAAGTATCTCGAATCAAAGGGACTATTGGTCACCCTAATGGCTTTGTAACCTGGTTATTGCTGTTCATGGGTCTGACCTATTGGAGGCTAACCCAGTCAAAGCCACGCTGGATCTGGATGCTATTGCTGGGTTTACTTAGCCTTGTGTATGTGAGTACTAAGGCTCTATTTGGTTTGATGATGCTTGGTACCTTTATTGTGGTTTTAATCGCCCCTAGATTGAGCATAGTGAACCTAATCGGTGGCATAGTCCTATTTGTCGGAATTATAGTTTTGTTTGGTAGTACGGAGTTTGGTCAAGAACGTCTCGGCTCAATCACTGAAACACCCTTAGGCAATCCAGACATCGATATTTGGCGTGCCATCCTCCTCTCCAAGGGAGACCACAACAGTTTCAACTGGCGAATTGCTCAGTGGCATTACCTACTACAGCAATGGCAACATTTTCCTATCCTCGGTTACGGTCTCGGAATTAGTGCTGATGTTAGTACCAATGGGCTGTATCCCCACAATGATTACATTCGAGCCCTGGTAGAAGGAGGAATCCTAGGACTGGTAACTTGGTTGGTCTTCCTCGGAGTTCAGGTTGGGCGTCTTGTTCAATTATTTCGACAGGCATCTCCTGGCAGTGGACAACGAAATCTGTGTTTAGCCATGTTGGCGGTTCTTCTGGCTGTACCTGTGGGGATGATTACCGAAAATATCTGGAGTCATACCACTCTCTTTTTCTACTGGTATACCTTGTTGGCAGTGGTGGGTTGGAATTGGGATGATCTGCCGCCTTCAGAAAATCACACACCGGTTAGTCCTCCTGCACGGCTTACACCTTTTTGATCAGGGTAACTCTAGCTTTTATAGGAGTGACGCGAATTATTTCACTCACGAAATAGTTGAGACTTTAACCAATAGCAAGACAACACCATGACTAATCAAAACATCATAAATAATGCTGAAATTAACTTATCATCAAGTACTCAAGACTTGCTTTGCTGTCCCTGTTGCTTGTCTAGTTTAGAATCAATAAAAAATCAGTTGAGATGTACAAATTATCAATGCAAAAAAAATTTTCCTGTTGTTCAGGATAAACCAATTTTGATCAATGAATCATCTAGTATATTTAAGATTAAAAATTTTCTAAATCCCGAAAATGCTGATCTTAACCCAAAACCAAAATTAGAAAGAATTGCCATCAATTTGATCCCTAGCATTATCCTGAATTTTAAAAGTAAGAGGAATTACCAAAAATTCACAGAACTTCTGCTCAAGCAGACTGATAGTCCTAAAGTACTGATAATTGGAGGTAGTGTGATTGGTCAAGGTATGGAAGAGCTGTTATCAGTACCTGCCATTGAAATTATCGAAAGTGATGTTGCTTATGATTCCCGTATAGCAGTAATTTTTGACTCCCACAATATTCCTTTTAAAGACAATTCATTTGATGGAGTCATAATCCAAGCTGTCCTTGAACATGTTGTAGATCCATCCCGTTGTGTTGAAGAAATTCATCGAGTGCTCAAAAAAGATGGTTTAGTTTATTCGGAAACTCCGTTTATGCAACAAGTACACCTAGGAAGATATGATTTTACTCGCTTCACTCACTTAGGACATCGTCGTTTATTCCGCAAATTTGAAGAAATTTGTAGTGGTGCTGTGTGTGGACCAGGAATGGCATTAGCCTGGTCATATCAATACTTTCTTTTAAGTTTTGTTAAGACACCTATGGCAAGAAGTTTAATTAAGGTTATTGCAAGAATTACATCTTTTTGGTTGAAATACTTTGACTACTATCTAATTGATAAATCGGGGACATTTGATTCGGCATCAGGTTTTTACTTTATGGGCAAAAAGAGTGAAAAAATTCTTGAAGACACAGAACTAATAACTCTCTACAGAGGAACACAAGCAAGTTCTTTCTAACTAGCTTCGCTAAGCATAAGTCTGAAGTATAAAGTTATTTAATATCAAATATTTCGACTGATTGCTGCTGGTTATTTATTTCTGGATCTATGCACTATTATTTGGTTGCCTTTCAAAGTTTTAAATTTATAAATCAGTGAAATATACTAGGATTTTGATATTATTTTATGCTCCAAA
Organism: Moorena sp. SIO3B2; assembly: GCF_010692525.1. Classification (NCBI taxonomy): domain Bacteria; kingdom Bacillati; phylum Cyanobacteriota; class Cyanophyceae; order Coleofasciculales; family Coleofasciculaceae; genus Moorena; species Moorena sp. SIO3B2. The sequence goes on along the minus strand of NZ_JAAHHE010000026.1, from coordinate 16,322 downwards.
AACACCTGAATAAAATCAGTAATTATATCCTACAAGATTGGCAAGTTAATTACTATGATTCTAACTTGAAGGCTCGGTTCATTTTATTGATGTTTCGTTCAACACATTTGCTTGGTAAATTACCTGCACCTTTGTCATTTTTATCGATTTTTTCTCGTTTACTTTACCAATTATTAGTAGAATGTATATTAGGAATTGAATTGCCTTGGGATACTCAGATTGGAGCTAATACTAAGCTTTTGCATGGCATAGGTTTGGTGGTAAATCATGAAACTGTTATTGGCGCAAATTGTACCTTAAGACACTCAACCACTATTGGAAATAAACAATTACCAGATGGTTCCTATAGCGGTTGCCCAAAAATTGGCAATAATGTAGATATCGGCTCCAATGTGGTGATTATTGGTGCGATTACCATTGGAGATAATGCTGTAATTGGTGCTGGTTCTGTAGTTGTAAAGGATGTTCCTGAGAGTTCTGTAGTTGTAGGAAACCCGGCAAGAGTTATTCGTAAAATTTGTAAAAAAAAGTTAATTTATAAAAAATAGTATAGCGCTTTTTATCCTCATGAGGTACACATATTTTTTTCCCTCTTCCCTCTTCCCTCTTCCCTGCTCCCTGCTCCGTTCGCGAAGCGTGGCCTACGGCCTCAGTCCCTGCTGCCTAAAACCCAAAAACTTGTACCTTACTAGATTAAAAACCGCTATATCAGTATTAAATAACTAAAGTATCGCTAATTTTTAAGCATAATATCTAGAGCAATAGCTATGGTTATGCCAAGCTCAACTTAGCTTGGAAATCTCTGCAGAAGGTTAATAGTGATTACCGACAGGCAAACCATTATCGTCAGCAAGCCCTTCTACACTATCCTAAGCTGCGCTTCTCTCTAGACTTTATCCGTTTGAGTTTTGTGATCGCACTGAGGCAGTTCTTCCGATCTCAGAGCTACAGCAGATTGCTAGAGGTAGATTACAGTCTGCGTCGGCGTCTATCAAGTGTTGCTCGATAGCTACCCATCTCCCCTTTCTCCTGCTCCTGATTATGCTATTCAAATCTAGGAAATTCAGTCGGAAATTCAGATGGTATGTAGTAATAGTTCTGGTGCTGGTAACGATAACTATCAGTATCGGTTTAGCTAACTATTTTAAACCGAAGCAATCTATTACTGCTAATACCACTACTTCTGCCGCTAATGCCAACACTCCTACCACTCGTGACCCCTGGTTATGGCCTTTTTCTCAGGACTCAATCTGGAACATGCCCATCGGCAGTAATGCTGAGTATAAACCAGCTAATTTGCCGCGATCGGCTCGCTCCACTATAGATATCGATCTTTTATTTATTATTCCTGCTAGTAGTCCACTGCGACCGTTGTATGACCCTGATAGTTGGACTAAGCGTTGTAGCGGAACTACAACCTATGAAAACTTATCTATCCCCATTCCTGATGATTTAATTGTTCCTGATGCCATTAACACTCTCGTTAGGTATTCCACTCCCAATAATGCTGCCGCCTTGCTACAGCCTGACGGTCGTACTATCATCCAGCTAGAACCAATGGCTCGCTGTCAAAACGGTGGTCCGGTATATGGCTATCACTGGCCGAAAAAAGATTTGGATCTATACAGTCAAGGTATTGCCGGAGGTCATCTTGGTTCTGGATTGTCCTCTTTAGGAGGAGCAATACGCCAGGGAGAATTAATTGGTAGCGAACCGATTCGTCATGTTTTAAAACTAGAGCTTTGGGAAAAATATATCTATTACAATCCCCAAAGTTCTACACCAGGATACCGTTGGCCTGCAGATAGGGCAGATTCAGCTGCTCCAAAGATATATAAAGGTGAAGACCCTCAACTGGTAATGGGTTCTCTGTTAGCAATTCCGCCGGAGGTAAGTGAAAAGAGCCTAGGTCTAACTACCCCAGCAGGGAAAAAGCTGTTTCATGCTCTCCAAGACTACGGTGCTTATCAAGTAGATGTCACAGGTAGAGACGCTTATGCTTTAGCAGCAGAACAGGGGGTTGAAGAAGAATTTAAAGCCACCTACGGTTACGGTTTAACGGCTAGAGCGCCCACTAATAATCCCTTTTACCAAGACTTTATGAAGCTTGTTCAAGCCTTACATATTGTTACTAACAATGGACCAGACACTGTCGGGGGAGGTGGTCAACTTAGAGAACCTTTAGCTCCAACCTTAGCTAAAACCGCAGACTCAAACAGTGACTAAAAAACTAGCTAGTACGGTTAGACGCCTATTGATTTCCATCTTAGGCGATGGTAAGTTCCATGCTGACTCACACCAACCACGAGTGCGTTTCCGTAGTTTAGTTTGCAATATGAGTCGGTGCTACCCAGTTTTCAGATTAATTCATAGCAGTCTCCTAAAGAAGACTTTGTCTTTAGGCAACTACGGTCATGCCGATGAAGTTTTACTAGCAATACTAGCTCTGTTGGGACGGTTCTATGACATTCCTGAATACCTGTTGTTTTACAGCAGACATCCGAAACAATCAGTGCAGGTGTACAGCAAGAATGGTGAGAATGATGACTATGAGTACCCTCAATGGTGGTACCCGGCAAACCAAGAAAAGATTATGTTTCCAAGATGGAAAATATTTAGTGAGTATTGCCGCGCCATATCCCAGGCTCAAGTAAGCTTATCTGACCGATTTGGCTGCTACTTTGATGCTCTAAATTACCTGAGAGGGAGTTGGATCTATTTGGTCAAAGAAGTGATTAGACCAGTAAGTCAATTTTGCCATCTTGAATAAAACTATCCTTGACTAGATAAAACTTACAGTACAGACCACCCAATGCTAATTAATAAGTTCAAGCAACTATCATCGGGCGAATTTATTCGCAATGCTGGTTGGATGGGAATAGCAGAGCTAGTCAATCGTCTCTCCCGTCTAGCTACAACAGTTACTTTAGCTCGTATGTTTACTCCTCAAGATTACGGACTGGTATCTGCTATTTATACCACCTTTGAATTTGGCAATGTTCTAATCCTCAGAGCTGGTACAGAATCCAAAATTATTCAGGCTAGTGAACAAGAGCTAGAAGCTGTATGCAATACATCCTACTGGCTTAATTGGATTTTTGGTGGTTTGATGTTTGTTATCCAATGTATTGCTGCCTTTCCCATTGCTAAATTTTATGGCAATAACCAAATAATTTTGCCCATAATCACTATCGCATTGATCTACCTAATGATGCCATTGTTTATAGTTCAATCGGCAATGATTAGGCGAGATAATCGACTAAAAGTTACAGCTTTTGCTAATGCCTGCCAGGCGATAATCGGCAATATCATAACTGTAATATTAGCTATATTAGGCATGGGAGTATGGGCTGCAGTTTGGGCAATGGTTTTATCGACTCCGGTGCATATTTTGATTAATTACCGACATCATCCTTGGCGAGCACCTACATCCTTAAAGCTTCATAATTGGCAGTCAGTCCTTAGTTTCAGCTGCAAAATTCTTGGGGTTGAGTTACTCGAAAAGCTTAGGTCAAATCTCGACTACTTACTCGTTGGTGGCTTTCTAGGTGTTGAGGCACTGGGACTATATTTCTTTGCCTTCAATGCTGGCTTGGGAATTAGCCAAAATGTCATCAAATTATTTACTTCCTCTGTATTTCCTTATCTTTGTGCAGTCAGAGAAAATTTAACCCAACTTAAGAACCGGTATTTTAGTAGTCTGAAAACCACTGCTATCATTGTATTGCCCCTCATTCTGCTCCAGGCAAGTCTAGCTCCCCTCTACGTACCAATTGTTTTTGGACAGAAGTGGGTAGTGGCAATTCCAATTTTGATACTTATTTGTCTTTCGGCTCTGCCCCTTGCTCTTACTAATACTACAACTGAGCTCCTCAATGCTGTCGGTAAAACTAAGCTAAATCTTTATTGGAATTTGATTTATACTGTAATCTTTTCTAGTTGCTTACTCCTAGCTGTTAACTGGGGAATTGTTTGGGTGGCTCGTGCAGTACTCATTTGTCAATTGCTGACGCCTATTTTCACTATTTGGGCTATTAGATATGTCTTTAAATAAAAACTATATAATTTAAAGATTAATCTGAAATATTGCTCCGGTAGAGGTTGAAGCTCCACTAAGGTTATATAGCGCTACGCGCAAGTCATAAGTCATAATTCAGAAGTAAGCTATGATTAAGTTTCGGAGTTTATGAATGTCATAACTTGAAGGCTTAGTGCTATATATAGCGTTAATTTATATATTTCAAATATCCTATAATAGCCGATCAAAATACTTAGCATATTCACAATTGATAACCAGTAATAATTCAGGAAAAATTTTATAATGTCAAAATCTAAACAATTAAAGCTTATACAAGTTTTTCGTGGAATAGCTGCATTACTCGTAGTACTTGTTCATGGCGATCTCATATTTAATCAAAATCTAAATCGAGATTTTTTATTTGATATATTTGCTTTTGGGGGTTCTGGAGTAGATTTTTTTTTCGTTTTGAGTGGATTTATTATCTTTTATATTCATAAAAAAGATATTCAAAACCCTTCCAGGCTTAAATCTTTTGTTCTGAAAAGACTTGTTAGGATATACCCAATTTACTGGGTAGTATTAACAGGCAAATTAATAGCATCATTTATGTTTGATTATTCGAGTACGCATCAAGGTAGTTTTGGTGAAATAATAAAAGCCTTTATTCTTTTTCCTCAAGACAGGGAAATACTTTCTTCAAGTTTTATTGGAGTTAGTTGGACATTAACTTTTGAAGTATTTTTTTATATTTTATTTAGTTTTTTGATATGGGTTAAACCCAAACTATTGGTGCCATCAATTACCGTTTGGATATTAGCAACATTATTAACATTTTTTGGCTTCATAAGCTTTCCTGAAGATCAGGCTACTATCCAGCTTGTTTTTAATGAACTTAATTTGGAATTTATTCTGGGCTGCTTAGCTGCTTATATTTTATCTAGACATAAAATTAATCATGGTTTATACTTGATTTGTTTAGGGTGTTTCTTATATACTATATCTGCCATCAATACCAATTACGGTCTTGTGAGCGTTTCAGATGTTATTGCCTTCGGTATACCTTCAACAATACTTATAATTGGCTCAGTATCTCTAGAATTAAGCAAAAATATTGACGTTAATCCCCTTCTTATGATTTTAGGAGACGCATCTTATTCTATTTATTTAATACACGGTTTTGTCATGAATAATTCAACTAAAATATTAGTAAATAATCTTGGACTAAAGATATTCCTTGCCAATTCAATAACCTTAAGTATATTTGCTATTTTTAATGCAGTTATAGCTGTAGCAGTAGGGTGTATTGTATATTTTTATATTGAAAAGCCCATTATTTCAAGGTTGAGACCACTCCTAGTGAAGAATTAAATAAACTATCCAATTTTAAAGAGGTTGATTTTGACCACATCAACTGTTTTTATCCTTACTTTATGGAAACTATGCCTCCAAAGCGATTTGGGTCTCCTTTAGAGCCTCAAATGCCCACGAAAACTAAACGCTCCTACAAAGTTGCCATAGTCCATCCCAGTGCAGGAGTCAACTGGAGTGGTGGCACCGAAAACTTTGCGATCGAGCTTACTCACCATCTAAGCCCGTATTTCGAGGTGGAATTGTTAGCAGGGGCTCCCTGTAGTCCTTTTTACTATCCTGCTGGTGGCATCCCTCGTACAAAAGCTCGTCAGCTCTTACGTAATCCTCTGGTTAACTCAGTGTTCAGGAGCGTCTCTACTCACCCTGATATGGTCATTGAACACTTGAGTAGTTTTATTCCCTGTGCAATGCGACTGCTAAGGAAGCCAGCCGACTTAATCTTTCCTTGCAATGACTATGGCGGTTTGGCCATGGCAGCTTTTGTAAGAGCACTGATTGGCACACCCATTCTGTTTAAAGCACACACTGGTTTGACTGGCGGTGGACAATCACTGGCGCGAAGCCTGCGATTTCGTCCCAATCATGTGGTGGTTTTCTCTGAAACAATGGCTGACTTTGTTGATAAACAGCGTCCTAATCAGCCTGTCACAATTATTCCCAACGGCGTAGATATGGATCGATTCAAGCCAGAGGGAAATCAGATCGACCTAGGTTTGAACAAGCCGATTGTGTTGTGTGTTGCTTCTTTAAATCATAACGATCACAAACGGGTTGAACTGACAATTCGAGCGATCGCAAAGCTTCCCTATGGGAGTCTTCTGATTTGTGGCGATGGACCTGACCGTGAATATTTTCAAGCATTAGGTGAGGAATTGTTGGGAGCTAATCGCTTTGCCATACAGACCTTTCCCTTCAATCAAATGCCTGAGGTTTATCGGTATGGGAATCTATTTACCCTCCCTTCTATCGATGAACCATTTGCCAATGCTTACCTACAAGCAATGTCTAGCGGCTTAGGAGTTGTTACTACTGATGATGAGATTCGTCGCTATATGATTGGCGATGCTGGTATTGTGTGTGATGTCACCAATCCAGATGTTTATGCTGGAGCGATCGCACAGGCTTTGAGCAAAGATTGGAAAACTAAGGCTAGAAAGAATGGGATGCGTTTTAGCTGGGACATGGTTGCTCTACGCTATCGTGATTTAATTATGCAAATGATTAGTCAGTCTAGTCTTGACTAGATTAAATAGTTAAATATTTGCTACTTTTTCCAAAATATTATGAGCATAATTTTCCAGTTTAATGTTGCATTTAACCACAATTAATCTGTCCTATTATTGTTTCGAGTTAATATTAACTTTAGCAAAATAGTTTGATTAAATAACTTGATTAATGAACTTGACTATGCCAAAAGTTACTGTTGTTATTCCAGCATATAATGGGATGGAATACCTCCCGAAAACAGTGGAGAGTGTTTTAGCGCAAACCCTTGCTGACTTTGAGTTACTGATTATCAACGATGGTAGTTCAGACCACATTGTTGAATGGGCATCTCAAATAGCAGACCCCCGAGTCAAACTGATTTCCCAGGAAAATCAGGGGGTGTCTGTAGCACGAAATACAGGCATCGCCCAGGCTCAAGGAAAATATATAGCCTTCTTAGATGCAGATGATTTATGGAAGCCAACTAAACTTGAAAAACAGGTAAGCTGTTTAGAAGAATATCCAGAGGCAGGTCTAGTCTATACCTGGACCGCTCTAGTTGATCAACAAGGTAAACCCACAAACAGCATTATAGCTTTCCATCAACAAGGAAATGTCTGGGAGCAAATTCTGGTGGTTAACATGATTGGCAATGGCAGCTCAGCTATGGTTCGTCGGAGTTGCTTTGACACTGTCGGAATGTTCGACCCCAACTTATCCAGCGCTGCTGATCGAGATATGTGGATTCGGATTGCAGCTCAGTATCTATTTGCGGTGGTCAAAGAACCCTTAACTCTTTGGCGACAGCATGCCAGTAGCATGTCTAAAAGGCGTGAGAAAATGATCCAGGATTCACGTCAGGCCATAGAAAAAAATTTCCAATCTGTTCCCTCTGATTTGTTGTACTTGCGTAACCGGAGTTATAGCTACTTAAATCTCTACCAGGCTTGGAATTCAGTAGATCAGGGAAACTACAAAGAAGCAATGCATTTCCGTAGACAAGCTTTTTTGCACTATCCACAAATGCGCTATTCACAGAGCTATATCCGCCTGAGTTTAGCAATTATGTTAATCCGCTGGTTTGGACCTCATGGCTACGACGGCGTGCGATCGCTTACCCAAGCCCTGCGTCAACTAGCGTTGGGTATTTCAACTTAATCTTTTCTGTAATCGAAGACGAATTGCTAAAACCTTGATAAGACAATAACACGCTAAATTATTCCCTGTTCCCTATTCCCTATTCTCTATTCCCTATTCCCTGCGCACAGCGCTTAGGATTAACAATAAAGCATGAATCAAATCAGAATATTATCGCCATTGCTTAAATTTTATCCTTGGGTTTTTCCATTAATTATTACCTTAGGCGTATTCTCTTCTTTGGCAGAAGGATTTAGTATTAGTTTATTTATTCCTCTTCTGGAAAGTTCTGGCAATCTAGGATCTCAAGCCTTCCAAAATAGCTTGATTTTAAATAATATTGAGCAACTCGTTATTAATTTTCCAAGCCAAGCTCGGATTTTTTTTATTGCTTTTTCTATCTTCATAATACTTTTTATAAAGAACTCCATTGTTTATATAAATAGTAGTTTAGTGTCTTGGCTTTACCTCAGGATTAACCATCGGTTGCGTTCCAGTGTTTTTAACCAGCTTCTGAAAGTCAGCTATTCTTTTTTAGAAAGGAATCAATCGGGAAAGTTACTTGACACACTTAGTGATCAAACCTGGCGGAGTTGTGAGGCTCTATCGCACTTTTTTAACCTGATAATTAATGTTTGCAGCATTTCTGTATTTGTAATTCTGTTACTGTTAATATCGTGGCAACTCACCCTTTTAGTTGCTGCTGGATTGGTACTCATTTCCCTGAGTATAAAGTTTGTGACACGCTCGGTAAATGACAGAGGTAAACAAGTTTTACAGGCTAATTCTGCCCTTGCTTGCCTGATGTTGGAAGGGTTTTCTGGAATGAAGGTGATTCGGGCTTTTGGCCATGAATCCTATGAGCAGAAGCGTTTTGATCTGGCATCAAAGCACTTAAGTAATACTTTGCTAAAGATTCAGCTTTTCGCTAAAGTTGTGAATCCCCTTTCTGAAGTCCTCTCTACAATTCTACTTCTATGCATTCTAGTTATTGCACTGCTTCAGAACCAAGCTACCCTACCGAGCTTACTAACGTTTCTATTTATGCTCTATCGTCTACAACCCCACGTGAAGCAGTTAGATAGTGCCCGTGTGGAACTTGCTGCGTTGACAAGTGCTGTAGAGGACGTCATGTATCTTTTGGATCCCTCTGATAAACCTTATATTCACTCTGGTAACACTCCTTTTAAAGGTCTCAGACAAGAAATCTCTTTTCAATCTGTTACCTTTCACTACAACCCCTCGGAAAAACCTGCACTTAAGAATATTTCAATTGCTATCCCACAAGGTAAAACCATTGCCTTAGTAGGTTCTTCAGGTGCGGGTAAATCGACAATTATTGGCTTAATTTACCGTTTTTATGACCCTACAGAGGGAGAGATTTATATAGATGGTTATCCCTTGCAACAGCTGAATCTAGCTGACTGGCGCAGCCGAATTGCCCTGGTTAGTCAGGAGATTCATATGTTTAGTACAACAGTACGGGAAAACATTGCCTATGGTCGGTTGGATGCTACAGAAGACGAAATTAGAACAGCAGCCAAACTTGCCCATGCCCATGAATTTATCAGTGAATTACCTGAAGGTTATGATACCAAGGTAGGAGACCGAGGAATTCGACTCTCAGGAGGTCAGCGACAGCGTATCGCCTTGGCTCGTGCTATCGTCCGCGACCCAGAAATTCTGATTCTCGATGAGGCAACTAATGCTCTCGATAGTGTTTCCGAGAACTTAATCCAAGAGGCGCTAAATAATCTTAGTCAAAATCGAACGGTGATTGTTATTGCCCATCGCCTATCCACCATTGAACAAGCTGATCAGATCTTGGTGTTGAAGCAGGGACAAGTCATCGAACATGGGAAGTTTCAGGATTTATTGAAGCTCAATGGATTCTTTGCTGAACTCTATCGCTTGCAAAATCGCCATGTCCACATTTGATAAAACTAAGTCAGCTCTCTATTTCCTATAGCGGTTTCTAGCCTAATGAGGTACACAAGTTTTTTTCCCTGTTCACTGTTTCCTATTCCCTCTTCCATCTTCCATCTTATCTGTTCCCTGTTCCCATATCCGCTGTTCCCTAAAACCAGGTACTCTGTACCTCACCAAAGTGAACACCGCTATAGATCATTAATGGGACATTGACTTGATTGGGATAAAACTAAGATGGATAAGAATAAGATCTGTCCTGAATTAATGAGTTTTTTTAGTAAAAAATATTATATTAATCGATAAATATTTTATAAATTAATGAGATGAATAGCAAACCATTAGTTTCTGGAATTACGATCTTCTTAAACGCTGAAAAGTTCATTGAAGAAGCCATAGAAAGTGTACTTGCGCAAACCTATGACCATTGGGAACTGCTGCTGGTAGACGACGGGTCCACCGATAACAGCACTGCCATTGCCCAACGGTATGTGGAAAAATATCCTGACCAGATACGTTATCTAGAACACCAAGATCACGAAAATCGCGGCATGAGTGCCTCCCGTAATTTGGGTATTCGTAATGCTAAAGGTAAGTACATTGCTTTCCTTGATGCTGATGATATCTGGCTACCCCAGAAACTGCAAAAACAGATAGGAATTTTGGAGTCTCATCCAGAGGCTGCTATGGTTTATGGAAATACTTTGTATTGGCACAGCTGGACTGGCCATTCTGAAGACAGTCAGCGGGACTACATGCCAGAACTGGGAGTTCAACTCAATACTCTGATTCAGCCACCAACCCTACTTAAATTCTTGATACAAGGTGGAGGCGCTGCCCCCTGTATCTGTAGCTTTCTGGTAAAACGGCAGATTGTCGAAGAGGTTGGTGGCTTTGAAGAGACATTCCGAGGTCTTTATGAAGATCAGGTCTTTTTATCCAAAATATTCCTGAAAACCCCTGTGTTTGTGGAAAGTGGATGTTGGGAAAAGTATCGTCAGCATAAACATTCTATTTGTTATACCTCCCAAGACACAAAAAAAGAATATACGGCTCGTAAGACTTTCTTGAATTGGTTAAAGGAATATCTGTCTAAAGGAAGCCTCAAAAATCCTGAACTTTGGTCTGCTCTACAAAAGGAGCTATGGCGATATAATCATCCAGCCTTGCACTATTGGACAAATCGTATTCGATATTTTGTAAAACCTATGAAAAAACAGTTGAAAGCACAATTGGAACCAATAGCAAAGCTAACATTGCCTGCCTCTACATACCGTTGGTTATACGATATATTCCATGGTCGTCTACCAGTAGGATCGGTAAATTTTGGCAGCCTGCGGCGGGTTACACCTATCAGTCGGGAATTTGGCTATGACCGTGGTCTCCCCATAGACCGCTACTACATAGAAAAATTCCTTGGTCACCGCAGTCAGGACATCCAAGGACGAGTATTGGAAATTGGCGAAAACACCTACACCTGTCGTTTCGGAGGAGACCAGGTCACAAAAAGCGATGTACTGCACGTCGTGGAAGGCAATCCCCAAGCCACCTTTGTGGGAGACTTAACCAACGCTGATCACATCCCGTCAGAGGCTTTCGACTGCGTCATCCTGACACAAACCCTACACCTAATCTACGACATGCGGACAGCTTTAGGCACACTCCACCGAATCCTTAAGCCTGGTGGAGTTTTGCTGGTCACTTTTCCGGGAATTAGCCAAATCGTTAAATGCGATTGGGGTGATGACTGGTGTTGGGCCTTGACCTCTCAATCAGCAGGCTTGCTATTTGAAGAACTATTTCCGAAAACAAACGTTCAAGTTGAAGCCCATGGCAATGTACTGGCAGCGATCGCATTTTTGCAGGGACTAGCCATGGAGGAGTTGAGCCAGAAAGAACTTGATTACCGAGACCGCGAGTATCAAGTCTTAATTACAGTCAGGGCAGTGAAAGGGGAGGTGACATCATGACTATAAGGGAGCTTGGCAGATGGCCTATTTCTCTATACCGCTGGCTACGAGAAATATGCCACGGTCGCCCACCAGTAGGATGGGTAAACCTTGGTAGCCTCGGACGAGTCAAGCCGATCAGCTCTGACTTCGGTCTAGACCGGGGTTTACCTATGGACCGATATTATATTGAGCATTTTCTTGGCCGTCATGCTCAGGATATTAAAGGACACGTACTAGAGATTAAGGAACCTCTCTACACTCACAAATTCGGTGGCGATCGCGTCACCCAGAGTGACGTGCTTCATGTGGAAGAGGGTAATCCCCAAGCCACGATTGTGGCAGATTTAACCAAGGCTGACCATCTACCATCCGACACCTTCGACTGCATTATCCTAACTCAAACCCTCCCATTCATCTACGATGTGCCAGCCGCCCTCAAAACCCTCCACCGCATTCTCAAACCCAGCGGTGTCCTACTGGCCACGGTTCCAGGCATCACCCAAATCAGCTGTGATGATATGAATCGCTGGGGTCAATACTGGAGTTTCACTACTCTCTCAACTCAGCGGCTTTTTAAAGAAGCCTTTGGAGAAACCCCAGTGCAAGTTGAAGCCCAAGGCAATGTATTGAGTGCGATCGCATTTCTGCACGGCTTGGTAACTGAGGAATTGCCCCAGGCACAACTCAACTATCACGACCCTAACTACCAGGTCTTAATTACGGCTAGAGTCGTCAAGGAGCTGAAACCATGAGCATAGGCAAGGTCAGTAGGAAATTGGAACAGACAGCCTGGCGGCTCAAAAATAAAATTTTGCCAGGTGTGCTGATCTTAATGTACCACCGTGTGGCTGAAGTAGATTCAGACCCTTGGTCTCTATGTGTAACCCCAGAGCATTTTGCTGAACATCTAGAGGTTTTACGAAAACATCACTACCCTCTGAGTCTACAGCAATTGACACAAACAATTCGCGATCACCAGACTATAAAGCGGTCAGTTGTTATCACTTTTGACGACGGCTATGCTGATAATTTTTACAATGCTAAACCATTGTTGAAACGCTATGACATTCCCGCAACAGTTTTTGTAACAACTGGAGGAATTGGCCATAGGCGTGAATTCTGGTGGGATGAACTAGATAGACTATTACTACAACCTGGTATATTACCGGAAATACTTCAGTTAAATATCAACGGCAGTACCTACACATGGGAATTAGGCGAAGCCGCCTATTACAGTCAGGCTGATTATCACTTTTATCGCCATTGGAGTGCTTCAGGTATAGAAGATCCCAGCCTTCGCCATACCCTCTATCGCTCCCTTTATGAACTGCTATATCCTTTATCTAGCCACAAGCGAGAAAAGGTGCTAGAGGCAATCAGGGTGTGGGCTAATGCTGAACCAATTGGTCGCTCGACCCATCGCTCTATGTCTCGTGAGGAACTGTTGGATCTCGAAGAAGGGGGACTGATTGAAGTCGGGGCTCACACAGTAACCCACCCATTTCTTTCTAAACTTCCAGTAGCTTTGCAGCAGGATGAAATCGAACAAAGCAAACACTATATTGAGGAAATCCTAGGGCATCCAGTTACCAGTTTTTCCTATCCCCATGGGGATTACACTGCTGACACTATCTCCATTGTCCAAGAAGCTGGATTTACCTGCGCCTGTTGTAGTGTTGTTGACCGGGTTCAGGAACATAGCAACTCTTTTCTGTTGCCTCGTGTTGAGGTTCAGGATTGGGACGGGAAAACCTTTGATCGTTGGTTGTCAAGATGGCTTTAATTATGAGTAACAAACCACTAGTTTCCACTATCATCATTTTCTTAAACCCTGAACCATTTATTCAAGAAACCATTGAGAGTGTTTTTGCTCAAACTTACGACAACTGGGAACTACTCCTGGTCGATGATGGTTCCACTGATGGTAGTACAGAAATAGCCTTGCAGTATGCTCGGAAATATCCGGAAAAGGTGCGCTATCTGGAACACGAGGGTCACCAAAATCGCGGCATGAGTGCCACCCGCAATCTGGGTATCCGCCATGCCAAAGGTGAATATATTGCTTTTTTAGATGCTGATGACATTTGGTTACCAAATACCTTGGCAGAGCAAGTTGTTCTCTTGAATGCTCATCCCGACGCTGCCATGGTCTACGGACCAATTCAATGGTGGTATAGCTGGACTGGAAATCCTGAAGACCAAGAACGGGATCACGTGGAAAAGGTTCGTGTGCCGACCGATACCCTGATCAATCCACCAAGGCTGTTTCGTCTTTTATTAAAACGCCGGATTAGCATATCGGGGATGTTGTTGCGACGTCAGATTGTAGAAGATGTTGGTGGTTTTGAGGAAAACTTCCGAGGTCTTTATGAAGATCAGGTCTTTTGCAGCAAGATCTGTCTCCATGCACCGGTTTTTCCAGTTACCAATTGTTGGTACAAGTATCGACAGCACCCGAACAACTGCTGTTCTATTGCAGAAAAAACCGGCAAAGAGTATGTTGCACGTCTATTTTATTTGAATTGGGTAGGACAGTACTTATCTGAACATAAAATCAAAGATATCAAAGTCTGGTGCGTATTCATCAAGGAACTATTACTAGCTATGAATCCCACTGTGTATTCTTTGTCGTCCAAGTCTAGGAGGTATTTCGGGTGGAAGCTCAAACAAAGACTATTCAGTATATTGAAAACGGTTTAAAAATTTTTGGAACTCAGGTCATCAATCTTGTCCATTAACGGAAAGTAAATAAACTTGAATATAAGTAAGATCAAATGAGTCACAAACCACTGGTTTCTGGTATTATGATCTTCTTAAATGCTGAGAAGTTCATTGAAGAAGCCATTCAGAGCGTATTTGCCCAGACCTATAACAACTGGGAATTGCTGCTGGTAGACGATGGCTCCACCGACAACAGCACAGCAATTGCCCAACGGTATGCCCAACAATACCCGGAAAAGGTAAGCTATCTAGAACACAAGGGTCACCAGAATCGCGGCATGAGTGCCACACGCAATCTAGGCATCCACAATGCCAAAGGGGACTACATTGCCTTCTTAGATGCTGACGATATTTGGTTACCACAGAAACTGGAAAAGCAACTAGCAATTTTTAGTTCACAACCAGAAGCAGATGTAGTTTGTGGTCTAACTAAATTTTGGTATAGCTGGACCGAGAAGCCTCAGGATATTGATCGGGACTTGATGCGAGAAATTGCTCCTGACTACGATACTTTGTTTGACTCCCCCAGGCTGCTCACCCTCTTGCTGGAGAGTCAAGCTAGAACCCCCGCCACTTGTAGCGTTTTGATCCGGCGAACACTATTTGATATTACAGGTGGGTTTGAAGAAAGCTTCCAGGGAATGTACGAAGATCAAGCCTTTTTCGCGAAGGTATATCTCAAAGCCGCTGTATTTGTCACTAGTGACTGTTGGGATTGGTATAGACAGCATCCTAATAACTGCTGTTCTATGGCAGAGCAAGCAGGAAAATACACTCCTGGTCATCTGAATCCAGCACATCTGAGTTTCTTGAACTGGCTATCAAAGTATTTATCTCAACAAGGGGTCAAAGATACTGAACTCTGGGATGCTCTCCAAAAGAGACTCTGGTCTTATAAGCATCCTATCTTGTACTACCTTTCACGACCTAAGCTTCTTGTGAGGTTAATAGCACAGCGGACATTGCCTGTAACAGTTCGCCATTGGTTTCAGATTTAAGACAAGGTGATCAAGAGTACTTAGTGGAGCGCATTTTGATTAGTAAATTCCACACTAATTAGGCAAATAAAAATAACTTAGTTAATCTTTAATTAGTAACCGATTACATAGTTAACCATTACTTAGTAAAAACTCAAAAATTATGCATTTCATTGTCACTGGCGGAGCTGGTTTTATTGGCTCTCATCTTACCGAACAACTTCTATCAGAAGGTCATCAGATCACAGTAGTTGATAACTTGGCCACCGGTAGTCTAGAAAACCTACCTAAGCATCCTAATCTCCAATTCCTGCAAAAAGACATATCCACTTGTAAACCCGAGGATTTTATAACTAAATTTACAAATAAAATTGATGGCATTGCCCATTTAGCAGCCACCCCCTCCGTTACAGCATCATGGCTGCAACCTCTAGAGGCTCATCACAATAATCTTTCGGCAACGATTGCTGTTATTGAACTTTGTAAAACCTTAAACATTCCTAAACTAGTCTTTGCCAGCTCAGCCGCTGTATATGGCAATCCCACACAAGTACCCATTTCAGAAAATCAACAGACTTCTCCTATTTCTCCCTATGGCTTACAAAAACTGGTGAGCGAGCAATATGCCAGTTTATTTGCCAAACAAATAGATTTTTCATTTGTGGGATTACGATTTTTTAATGTATTTGGTCCTCGACAAGTACCTAACTCCCCATACTCCGGTGTAATTTCTATCTTTGTTAATGCCATGCAGCACAGTTTACCGATAACTATTTACGGAGATGGGACTCAAACACGAGACTTTATCTATGTCAAAGATGTTGCCAGGGCTTTTGCCAAAGCTTTAACAACACCCCTAGAATCAGGCTCATGCTTAATTTGTAACTTAGGCACCGGAAAATCTACTTCTTTACTTCAGCTAGTTGATAGTCTAAAAACTTGCTTTCCTCAGTGGAAATCAGAAACTAAATTTGCCCCTCCCCGTCCTGGAGATATTAAACATTCCCAAGC
>NZ_JAAHHE010000259.1:0-8672 GCF_010692525.1 Moorena sp. SIO3B2 | reverse complement strand
AAGGCTGTGAAACCCTTAAAAGAACGATTCGGGAAAACCACATAGAGGTGGTTAATTGTGTAATCGCTGACTGTTCTAATCCTGACCAAGCTAACCAAGTTTTGGAGTTAATTCTAGACTACCTAGTGGACAACATTGAAGACCTAGACAGTAAATATGCCAAAGCTTATCAAGACCACATAGATATCCTCCACAGAGACTTAGAAACTGATTTACAGAAAGCCAGTAAAGCCCTAGCTGGATTTGGGGATGAAGACCAGTTATTTGTGGAGCGATTCAAGGAGTTTAAAGAAGAGCTATCTGACAGTCTTGAAAAATTCCTCAAAAAACTCAGAAAAAACCGGGAAACAGTTGATCCTTACTTTAAAGCAAAAGTCGATACTGTAATGAAAGCCTGCCAAAGTGACCCGGGAATTCCAGAACTAGACGAAATTGAAAGACAACGCACAGACCGATTCGGAGGCTCTTACAGGTCTACCTACTACGGGTCGATTGCAGCGATGCGAGCCAACCTCTCAAAGCATTTCCTTTCCTTAAACGAAGGGCTACAGCAGTCAGTGGAGCAGCTCAAATCAGAAGTAACAAATGTGCTGGTAAACCTGAAAAAGGGGCACTTGGGGAATCTAACCAAGGAACGGGACGCCAAGTTTCTAGGGGTGATGACCGAGTTACTCGATAAGTATAACAATCAATTAGAGCTAGGATTCCGAACCCTTTGGGAGTCTCAAGTTTCCTATGAGGGATTAATTATACACAGTATTCGACAGCACTTTGATGACGAACTTGAACCGGATCTAATCAACAACAACACCCTGAGCATTAAAAATTCAGAGTCAGGAGAATCCCAAGTTGAAGAGTTTAATCAACAAGAAGTAAAAAATCGTCTAGAAGCTCTTCATAAAAAAGTGGTCATTAAATGCAAAGAAACCTTAGATCAGTGGTTAACTGAGCCGAGCCAAGTCAGATACTTCATCATCGGAGAGTTTTTTGATCGCATTCACTATGCCAAAGATATAGGAGACCAGTGGCGGACTTTTCTAAGAAAGGAAGAAATTCGCTCGAAAGTATGGCCTGAGTTCCAAAGGCTCAAAGAACATAAACAAATTCAGCAGGAGTGGCAAAATTTGCTCCAGAAAGCAATCAGCAGCAACAAATTGGAATCTATGCAGTTTTTGAACTAACTTTGCGTAAGCTATCAGCCTGGTTGACTGACAAAATTTGAAGTGGAAAGAGCGAAAAGTAAGAGTATTCAGGGTGTGGATAAGGTTGACAAAAGTACACCGGATCATCTGATTGACCCATGATGTGATGAGTTAAAATACACAAAAAACTATTGAGCAAGCAAACCCAAATGCAGATTAAGGTCGCAATACATCCAGCAGAAGAAGGTGGTTTTTGGGCAGAAGTACCCGCACTACCTGGCTGCATTACTGAGGGAGACACAATGGAAGAGGTTTTAGCAAATCTTCAAGATGCCATTGAAGGTTGGTTAGAAGTTGCCAGCAATTCCTATATTCCTGAACCCAACAGCAAAATTGTGGAAGTTACAGTATGAAATCTGTTTCTGGCAAAAAATTCTGTAAAATTATTGAGAAAAAAGGATGGGTTTTGAGAAAAATTACAGGAAGCCATCATATTTATGAAAAGCCAGGAGCTCAAAAAATCCTATCCGTTCCAGTTCACAAAAATCAAGATTTGAAGAGAGGAACCCTAAAAGCATTGATGAAAATAGCAGAATTGGAAGAATCAGATCTCCAGTAACACCTTTGATCACAACCTCAACTTTTGCACCGCCAACCGCTTCGTCTCCTCCCCCCGTCTATCATACTTGGCAGTGGTCACAGGAGACCCATAACCCGCCAACTTCTGAACCGTAACGATATCCACTCCCCCATCCAATAGATCACTACAAAACGTCCGAAGCTATGAGGTACAAAGGATTTTTTACCTATTGCCTCTTACCTATTGCCTATTGCCTCTTGCCTATTGCCTCTTGCCTATTGCCTCTTGCCTTTTGCCTTCCTAAAATTGTAGAAACCTACAATAATGTCTATTACCTGTATAGTATGCGGTCATATTAATACTGGCAGTACCAACTACTGCACTAGTTGTGGTGCGGCTCTTGAGTTTGAAGAGACTGTTAGTTCATCAGCCTACCATTTGCCTGCTGGCACACTCCTAAGGCAGAGTCATTATCGGATCGAAAAAGTCCTAGGAGAAGGGGGATTTGGCATTACCTACCAAGGAATTTACCTACCTAACTCTGCCAAGGTTGCCATCAAAGAACTATGGCCAGAAAAAGCAGCTAGGATGGGGAAAACCATTACTTGGCCCCCTTCTATTGCTCCGATTGACCGACAACGACAACTCCACAAATTTCAGTTAGAAGCCAGTTATTTACAAAAATGCTACCACCCTAATATTCCTAAGATTTATGAGTGGTTTGAGGAGAATAATACTGCCTATTTAGTCATGGAGTTTATCTCTGGAAAGTCCTTATCCAAAATCTTACAAGAAGAAGGTGTTCTTTCGGAAGAGAAGCTCAAGGGCTATTTTATCCAAGTAGTAGAAGCCTTAACAGTTGTTCACTCTAAT
Source organism: Moorena sp. SIO3B2 (assembly GCF_010692525.1). NCBI lineage: Bacteria > Bacillati > Cyanobacteriota > Cyanophyceae > Coleofasciculales > Coleofasciculaceae > Moorena > Moorena sp. SIO3B2. The sequence continues at coordinate 6,077 of NZ_JAAHHE010000259.1, read as the reverse complement.
CAACTATTACACAGAGATATTAAACCTGATAATATTCTAATTGATCACCAAGATCGAGCCGTATTGATTGATTTCGGTGCTACTAAAGAATTCATCGCCGGTCAAACCCGTGAAATGAGTGCAACATTATCACCAGGATACGCTCCTCTTGAGCAATACAGTTACCGGAGTAAGCGTTGGCCAGCTACGGATATATATGCTCTATGTGCTTCAATGTATGAATTACTCACTGGTCAATTACCAGCTCAAGCTACGGAAAGAGCTGGATCAGAAACGTTAATTCCACCACGACAGTTAGCTCCTCAGATTACACCCCAAATTGAGCAGGTAATCTTAACTGGAATGAGAATGAAGGTAGAGGAGCGATTTCAAACAGCCGAGGAACTGATTGATGCCCTCAAAGGCAAGTTTGTTTCTCCCAGTCAAAGGAAAGCGTGGGGATTACTTAAGCAAGGAAAGTTAGCAGAGGCGGTTCAAGCTTATCAAAAATGTCTAACTAATCAGCCAAACCATGGTGAAGCTGCGGTTGAACTAGCCCTAGTCCAGATGCATCTCAATGATGCTCAGGCTGAGGTGGCAGCACAAACAGCGATTCGACTACAACCAAATGATGGCAGGAGCTATGGGGTTTTAGGACTAGTCAACTGCCGTAAATCAAATTGGTCAACAGCAGTAAAACAGTTGCAACAAGCAGCAGACTTAGCTCCCCAAGAGGTTTGGATACAAGCTAATCTAGCTTGGGCATGGGGAAAGCTTGGCAATTGGCAACAGGCAGAATCTGCTGTTTCCAAGGCACTACAAATTGATAGTAACTGTACCTTTGCCCTAGGGTTACAAGCTTGGATTAATGTCAATCAACAGCAATGGAAACGAGCAATTCGTACTGCTACCCAGGCACTGTTCAAGTCAAAACAGGCTCAGTCTAGGGAATCCCAAGAACTACAACAATGGATATATCCCTATTTAATCATTGCTTTGGAAAAGGCAGTTGTTACTAGACAGTCTAGGGATGTGGAGCGGCGGATTATAGAGTTTACCACTCAAGTCCCCGATAGTGCAGTTGCTTGGGGATTGAAAGGTTGGAAGCAAGCTGTGCAAGGGTTGTGGCCTGAGGCTCTTGCCAATTTTGACCAAGCCAGCCAGAAAGCAGACGTTCCTAGCTGGGTATCCCTGAATCAAGGAATTACTCAGGAACACTTGCAGAATTATCAAGGTGCTATCCAAACCTATCAAGCCTACATTCAGAAATTTCCATCTGATGCCTTTGCTTTATTCCGTCTAGGCACTTTACTAGGAAAAGTGGGACAATGGGCACAAGCACGCTCCCATCTGGAAAAAGCCGTGCAGTTAAAACCAGACTATGCTGAGGCTTACCACAACTTAGGTTGGGTTTTACTGAACATCAGAACTGTAGATGGTCAGGTTGAGAATTTTCGTCCCCTGTTGTCCGCCTATCGTCAAGCATCTGAATTTTACATGCAACAGTACCAATCGCAATTAGCTGGTGCAATTAGACAAGCCTTTCAAATAGCTGGGGTTGAGCTTTAGCTGAATTTCTGTAGCTTGAAGAAGAATAGATAGCGTTTATCGCACTTATGATATAGTAGCGTTTATTGCATTTATGAGGTACGTTCTAAACCTCAAAGTACCCCTTATTAAGGGGGATTTAGGGGGATCCCTTTGTACCTCATATGAGGTAAGTTCTAAAGGTCAAAGTCCCCCTTATTAAGGGGGATTTAGGGGGATCCCTTTGTACCTCATGGGAGAGAGAATTGCTATATACACTATTCTTTTACTTGGGATACCCCCTAACCCCCCTTAATAAGGGGGGGATCTGATTCATGAGAATTGATATATAAGATTAGATCACTTCTATACACGAGCGTAAAGAGTCTGTATCCATTCCCATTCTTGGGCTAAGCCTTGGGATAGGGATACCTGAGGTTGATAATTTAGCAAGGTTTTGGCCTTGGTAATGTCTGCTGCAGTATGACGTGCGTCTCCTTTCGCTTTTTCGATGTAGTTTTTCTTAATGGGATGTCCAACAATTTGTTCAATGGTGTCGAGAACATCCGCAAGCACCACTCGGCTACCACCACCAATGTTAAAGACTTCCCCAACAGCAGCTGGTGTGCTACCTGCAGCCAGATTCGCGGCAATGATGTCTTTGATAAAGGTGAAGTCTCGGGTTTGCTTTCCGTCACCATATATGCTAATGGCTTCATCCGTGAGAATGGCTTTTAGGAATTTGTGAAATGCCATGTCTGGGCGCTGTCTCGGTCCATATACGGTGAAATAGCGTAAGGCAGTAACGGGTACACCAAAATTATGGTAATACAGCAAACATAGGTGTTCTGCTGCTAGCTTGGTTACCCCATAGGGGGAAACCGGTTGGGGAAGAATTGTTTCAGATGTCGGTAGGGCTTCCGCATTACCATAAACTGAAGAGCTGGAAGCATAGACTAATCGCGTCAGATGTTTGGCATCTTTGGCGGCTTCGAGTAGGATTTGGGTAGCGTTAATATTGCGCTCGGTATAATCCCGAAAACCATCCCCCCAACTGGCACGAACTCCAGCTTGTGCTGCCTGATGATAGACTACCTCTACATCGGTTAGGAGCGATCGCCAATCCAGGGTCTGAATATCACTTTCGATTAACTCAAAAGCGGGATGCTCTTTAAAATTTTCAATATTCCGGCGCTTGAGGTTGGGATCGTAGTAATCGTTAAATTGATCAATACCAATCACTCGCTCACCTTGATTCAAAAGGGTTTCTACTAGGTGAGAACCGACAAAACCCGCAGCACCCGTAACGATATTAAGAGCCATAAATTTAAGATTTCAAACTATTGGTTAAGCTTTGGGCAGACTAGTTTATATGTCGATGTAGATTAAATCTAGTCTGGCACACTATCGTGACGCACTCCCGCCGCTAAGAGTCGCGCTATAGCGGTGGCTTCTTGATCCTTTCGCCTTTGGCGTGGCCTACGGCCAAAGACTGAGAAGCGATCGAGTGTCCGTGCCGTCCCGTAAGATAGACACGATTTGCTTCGTGGTACTATCGTCCATATCGCCAGATACGACTAGCTTCCCACTACGCCGTTTTATACTTGGGAAAACGCCCAGCCCAAGTCGTTTTAGGTTGATTGCGGCATTCACATCCCGGTCAACCAAAACGTTTTCAACCGGATCGTAATACTTTCTGATTGAGCAATCCGTAAATATAACTTCGTTCCGATAACTCAGAATCATTGAGGAATACGCCGGTTTTTGTTTGATAACCACTGCTCCAGCTTTTGAGGCTATGTAGTCCAGTGTGGTTAGAAATTCACCAAACGCCGCGTCTAACCAAGACTTGTTCAGCCCAGACTTAGCCGATTGGCCGTTAGGCAAATACGTCCCATCAGCGGCTTTGTTGGGTTTATTTCGTTTTGTCAGTCCCTTGAGATTTAGCTTCTCAGGGAAAAAAAATTTCTTGCCCGTTTTCACCAGCTTGTGAGCCAGGTTGTAACGGTGATTCTTGCGCTGCCTAGCAATGCGTTGATGTATTCGAGATTCACGCTTAGCTAGCTGGCGACGGGCTTTAGAACCAAAACGTTTCGATGATTTCTTAGCAGAGATGGCTTTGAGTTTCGGTAAAGACTTACGCAGCGGTTTAGCCGATTTGTATTTGGTATTTTCGGATGTGGCAATGTAGTCATCGCCCTCTAGCACTGCGTCAAGACCGATTGAGTTATCCCAAGTGGGGACAATCTGATCAGGCGTCAACTCAGGCACCGTAGGATCTTCTACGGTAAGATTGATATACCAACCATCGGCTTTTTTGGTCAAGCTAACACGTTTGAGAACGGAACCATCCGGCATTGGTCGGTGCATGCGAACCTTCACCATTCCCAGCTTGGGAAGCTTGATATAGAGCCAGTTTTTGCGGACAAGATGAATCCACGTTGGTTTGACCATTGCGAACACCATCGTCCGGTAGCTGGATTGGTTCTTGAACCGTGGCTTACCGCTACGCTTGCCATTGGAATCACCCGATATATAACGCTTGAAAGCATCGTCAGCCCGTTTGCAGACATCCTGCAAAACGGTTGAATCTAATCCTGTGAAGTCCAACAGCTCACCGCTATGAAACACCTTGATCAGATCTGTTTTCAGTCCAGGCAATTGTGACTGTTGACCGTATCTAGTCGGCTGATCTCTGAGCTCAGGTAACGCGCAAACTAACGGACAAGCGTTGACGTAGGTTCTATTGTTCTCCCACCAATCGAAACGATCTCCGAGCTGGCGGTTATACCAATAGCGACACACTCGAAGCCAATAATTAGCCTCAAGTTTTTGCTTAGTGTTTGGGTAAGCTCGATACTGAAGCGTTGATTTCATAGGGGCCGATCCGACCATTACTGCAGGCCTTAGTGTTATTCTAGCACCAGCACAGTAATTAGTGTAAAACATGCCTAAAGATGATATCCACCGTGCTAGAAGCGTTTCAAACTTGAAAGCTCCTCAAGGTGTTAGTCCCCAAATACAGGCGTAAAGTCTTCACAGGGGTAATGCTAACCCGCGTAGAATCAATATTTTCAGAGCTGATGTCTAAGTGGGAAGGTAGTTTGGTCGAGTTCAATGGTGAAGCGGATCACCTTCATTTATTGATCCAATACAATCCCCAGACTCAGCTAAGCAAACTAATCAATAATCTCAAGACCGTTTCCAGTCGATACCTACGGAAAGAATTTCCCGATCAAGTGAATAAGTATTACTCGAAAAAAGTGTTCTGGACTGGCGGCTACTTCATTGCTAGTTGTGGAGGCGTTACCGTTGAACAACTCAAAGAATACGTTCAGAGTCAGGACAGACCTGACTGATGTTGGGTGATGGGGCATCGAACCCCGGAGACGAAACCTTAGGAGAGTGGAGCATTTGTGAGCGACAGGCATTGAGTAAAAGAGTCAAAACTTTTTGATTAAGGCTCCACTCTCCTTACGGTAACTTCAAAATCACCCAACCTGGCTTTCATCCCACGCTATAGCCACAGCTTAGCTTGTTAATTCCCGCCGAGCTAGTTAAATTGTGAGTAATTTTTTTTCGGTAAAAATGGCTTCAATATTTTGCTAATCTCATAGAATAAGATAGAGTATTCAGCACAGAGTGTACAAAAAAAGTGAAGATTTTGGTAATCGGCAATGGGGGAAGGGAGTACGCCCTTGCCTGGAAACTGCTGCAATCTCAAACTATTGAGCAGGTGATATGTGTTCCTGGTAATGGTGGCACCGCTACACTAACAGGTTGCCAAAATCGTTTATTAAACCTTCAAGATTTTGAGGCAATTGCTGAGTTTGCTCTGGTTAACCATATATCTCTAGTGGTGGTTGGTCCAGAACTCCCACTGTCCTTAGGTATTACAGACTATCTCCAAAGTAAAGATATCCCTGTGTTTGGTCCGACCCAGGAGGGAGCACAAATTGAGTCGAGTAAGTCTTGGGCAAAGGATTTGATGCAGTCGGCTGGTGTTCCTACCCCAAGTTTTGCTGTGTTTACGGAACCAGAGCCAGCATTGGCTTATGTCAAAGCCCAGGTAGCACCAATTGTGGTCAAAGCCGATGGCTTAGCAGCCGGTAAAGGGGTAACTGTTGCGGCTACGATAGACGAGGCAGAGATGGCTGTAGAGTCACTCTTTGGGAATGGGTTTGAGAGGGTGGTGATTGAAGAGTGTGTCACCGGCGAAGAAGTTTCGGTTTTGGCTGTTACGGATGGCTTGACGGTTCGTCCCTTACTACCAGCTCAGGACCATAAGCGAATTGGGGAAGGAGATACCGGTCCCAATACCGGAGGGATGGGAGCTTATGCTCCTGCACCGATTGTTACCCCAGAGCTAAGCACACGGATTGAAAAGGAAATTCTTAATCCTACCCTTGAGGCTTTAAAGGTCAGGGGAATTGATTATCGAGGGGTTCTCTATGCAGGATTGATGATTACTCCAGAAGGAAACCCAACGGTTCTGGAATTTAATTGTCGCTTTGGGGATCCAGAAACTCAAGCTATCCTACCCTTGCTAGAAACTCCCCTAGATCAGGTGC